>DASZPN010000022.1:0-8505 GCA_035549995.1 Minisyncoccota bacterium | reverse complement strand
GGTCGTAGGTTCGATCCCTACCCCCGGAGCTCGTAAAAATCTTAGGTCGCCGAAAGGCGGCCTTTGATTTTTTGAGCTCCGGGGAGAAAGCAAAATGTTTTGCTTTCGTGTAGGGAGCGAAGAGCTTTTCCGTATGAGCTTGTCCTGCCTTTGGCGGGGCGAGCGAATGGAAAAGGTGTACTGCGGCTGTAAGCCGAGATACCTCTTCGAGCCTGAGGCTCTCGGAGCCGAATGGCCTACCCCCGGAGCTCGTTGGTTTTTTATGTAAAATAGAGTATACTTCTATCATATGGCAAAAAGAGGTACAACGCTTAGTCCGAAAAAGAAGTCGAGGCATTCCAAGAAAACCAAGAAGCGCTTGGCGATCAAGGCGCAAATGCTCGCGAAGAAAAAGCGGAAATAAATCGGCAGGGACAGCTTAATGTTTCTAAGCTTTTTGTTTATGGTCCCGCGGTAAAATTTATTTACACAGCAAGCCCGATGCAGAGAGCGCCATGGCGCTCTCTGCTCCTACCGAGGTCGCGGGAAGTCCTGTTTCCAGCTTGGACTTTCCCGATGAATCAACGCACCACGCGCTGGTGTTGGAAGATTTTAATGTTACCGCTATGGCATAACTCTGGGTGCCTGAATCCGAGCCACAGGCCGTATAAGTGAGTCGACTTCCAGAAATTGTTCCGAATCCGGCAAATGCCGCCTTCTGTACGATATTTTCAACCGTCGAATCCATAAAGACAGTGGAGAGCCCGCCGGCGCCGGACGCAAAGCACCAATTAATGGAATTCGTAATTCCATAACTATTACTATGGCTGGAATAATATAATTCTGCCTGCGACTGCGCTTGGCGAAGCTCCTGCTGAATTAAGGCATCGGCGCTCTTGCTTCTACTGGAGCCGAGGCTCGATAAAATTATAGTCGATAGCATACCGATTATCGCGACCACAAGCAGAAGCTCTATAAGGGTGAATCCTGTTTGGCTTTTATTCCTCATGGGAATCGTTAATCTACTTCTATACTATATCAATTGGCGGGCAAATTGCCAATGATTTCATTTTTTTGTAGTCAGGCTCTGCGATTAAAGTAAAAACCGCCAACAATTTGGCGGTTTCATACAATCCTAAGTATCAAAGGCTTATCAAAGGTCACCATCACAACCCGAACCGCCGAAATATTCTCGGCTATAGTCTTTGAGCTCTATTTTACCCTCTTCGTATTTGTACCAGATTTTGAAATCAATTTTTGTCTGGTTGGTGTTGCCTGACTCGCATTTGACCATGTGCACGTTGCAATAAGAAGAGCTTCGGACTTCCCTGAAAAATTTTTTCAGAATATCAACCAAGTCGCGTCCTTCAAGGAGTATTTCTCTGAACCTGTCTTTAGCGTCGTAGAATGTGATCCATCCTCCTTTTGCGGTCAGTTTAAACATGCCGCGTTCATTGGTAGTGAAGCAGAGAGGATAGTATTTTTGGTCACGAATCACAAAGATGGATTGAAGCTCATTCAGTACGCCAAGGGGGTCGGCGAATGTTTCCGGGTATGTCATTTGGGGATTATTGCCCTGAATTTTTTGCGCCATAATTTTTAGTTTTTAAGGTAAAAAAATACTTACACACACTAACATTTTTTACTCACATGTCAATATCGCTTATTTGATTGCCTATTCATGACGAACTTCTGCGAACGGCTTAGTGCCTTGTCCGGCCTATGAATACACCCAGACCAGCAGCACGGGCGGCGCATGCCGCCCCGCATTTTGGACAGGCCTTTTTTGATGCGGATATCGCGGGTCTCCGAGAGCTTGCCGCTGGTGACCCAGCAGATCCACTCGTTTCTGGCGAGGGGAGTGATGTTTTGCCAGAGGGCCAGAACCTTCTTGTCCGAGGCTATGGCTTTCTTCAAATCCGCCGGTAGTTTGTGTACGGTTCCTCCTTCAATCGATTTCTTCATATTCAAATTCTACAAAATATTTAGAATTATGGCTATCTTTTGGTATAATATAGAGAGTCGAACATTATTCGTTTAATTTTTTATTCTGACTTATGAAAAAAATGACTTGTTCTCAAATGGGCGGACCGTGCGATGCGGAGATGACTGCCGAGACTAAAGAAGAAATGATGCAAAAGGGCATGGCGCATCTGGAGGAAGCCCATCCGGATATGGCCGCCCAGGTAAAATCCACTCCGAAGGACGACCCCACGATGGTCGCCTGGAATGACAAGTTCAACAAGGATTGGGACGCCGCTCCGGCTGCTTAGTCCGTTTGCGCCAATCGGGCGCAAATACTTGCCAAAAAGCTTCCAAATGGAAGCTTTTTGGTTTTTATACAAGGCACGACACACATTTGACATCTTGTACACAATATGTTAGTAAGAAAATGTAATAGTTTTTTTATAACACTTTAAATCCCTGAGTATCATGAAAAAAAGATTATTTGATATCGCCTTAGCGATGTCATCATCGCCCTTAGTTACCATTCTTATAATAATTGAGTGCATTATGGTTGCACTGGATTTGAAAGAATGGCCAATTTACATCCAAAAAAGAATTGGAAGGGGATGGGCTGAATTTTATGTCTGCAAAATCAAATCCATTCCAAATGACCGTAGGGTTATTTGCAACTCCCCTGAAGAATCCGATCAAGCGGATGAACAGGCCACATCGTTCACTCGAAAATTGCGGAGATTAAAACTAGACGAAATTCCGCAAATACTAGTGAATATCTTAGCAGGAAGCATGTCTTTTGTCGGGCCTAGACCCTATAAACCGGAACATGTAGACCGGGATTATATTCCTGGTAAGCTATGTATCCTACCGGGTCTCACAGGACTTGAGCAAATTTACAGACTAACTATCTCTTTGGAAAACAGTGGGCGAAGGGCTGATAAAGAGAGAATTCAAGAATTAAACGAATTCTATGGAGCTTATGGGTGTGTATGGATAGATATATGGATAATCATTCGTACCCTTCAGCTTCTGCTTACTAAAACTTTTAGAACCATCAGCATTTTTGAAGGTAAATTGTTTAAAGGGTTTGAGCAAACACTTCAACCTGCAGCTTGATCAAACATCCAAGTAATAAAAACTTCCACTATCAAAGCCGGAAGTTTTTATTTTTTTAGCAATTTACATTCCAAAGCACACCTTGCCCAGGCAAGCCCAGGGCAGGTCGCCGTCCAGATACCAGCGCCCGCGGTAGAGAACTATTTTCTGCATTTGGCCGGAGCCGGTCTTGCAGGTGCCGTAGGTGTCCGTCTTTTCCACGAGTTCGCTGCAGCCGCGGAAGGCGAAATAATTTTCAAAACTGCTGTGCGCCAGGCGCAGGTAATTCCAATACCACACCGCCGATGCGGCCAGGATCAGGCCCAGGATGCATATAGTCACGGTTCTCAGTCTGCGCTCGGAAACCATACTCATAGGGCTATTGTATCAAATTTTTACGTTTTGGCATTGCTCGCCCTTGAATGGGTGTATAATGAAATTATTGTCAGCTTAACTAATTTTGTAAAAATATATGCAACATAAAACGCTTCGTGAGATTGCAAAGTTTGCCTCGGGACTCATCCTGGGGGATTTTCTGTTCGGCTTGTGGCTGTACACCAGCGGCCTTTTGCCGATGAAATTCTGGGGTATGAATTTTACCGACGGCACGGTGGCCGGCTGGATGCTGTTTGACGCCCTCCTTTTCATATACCTGGTGCATTATGGCTGGTACACGGCTCATAGGGCGCGTACGTCCACCGAGAAAAAGTTCCACCGGGTAGCCGGAGTTGTCTTTACCTTGGTCGCGCTATTGCATCTCTCCCGCCTCTTGTTCGGCTGGAACTTTGTGCTGGGTTCTTGGGCGGTGCCGTACTGGATCAACGCTCTGGGCGCGGTCATCACCGCCTTCCTGGCTTATGCGGCGTTCAGCCTGGCGAACAGGGAAGAATAGTCTCTATTGCGTGAGAGTGGCAGAGGAGTTGGCGTTCAGGGGAACCTTGGCTTCTTTGAGTCCGGCTAGGATAGAGCCGGCATCATCCCGGGCGGCTTTGAGGTCCGCGATGGCTGCCTGAATGTGCTCTCGGCCCGAGAGCAGGGCGGCGCTATTTGCATCTGCCACAGAGGAACCGCCGTTGTCCGGAGAAAGTCCGGCTACAGCTGCTTCCGCCGCTTGTGCCTGCGAATTTGCATCGTTCAATTTTGCGGTCAGGTCCGCCAGAGTTCCATTCAAAGAGGCCGCATCGTTGCCGGCGCTTTCGGAGGCATTGATGCGGGCTTTTAGCTTTGCCTCGATATTGGTCAGGAGGCCGACAATGCCGGAGGCTCTGTCTGCAGAGAGCATGACGTATCCTTTCGGCACAACAAGGGTGTAAATTTTATAATCGGTGGACAAAGTCCCCGCATCGGATGCGGCTGTGTCCGCATCGGTCTCCGCGTCTATTTTTGCCTTGAGCTGGTTTAAGCTGGCGATTTCAGAATTTGCTTCGGCGGATAGGGCGGCTTTTTCAGAGTCGGATGCGTACTTCATCATAGAAGCTCGCTCGCCGAGGGTGGTGAGCGCGGTGATGCGGGCGGAGATCGCCAGGTCCGCATTTGCGATAACCTTGGCTAGATCCGCGTCCCCCTGGGCGACCGATTGTTCATCCGAACCCGGCGCGGATTTGCTGAAATCGTTGTCGAGGCCGCCAAGTACAGCATCGACATTGCCCAGGTCTGCGTTGATGCCCTGATCCGAGGTGTCGTTTAAATTGCTGCCTCCGCTCGCGGACAGGGAAGCGTCGGAGCCGTCTCCGCCCTTGTCCGCGGTACCTGCGCCCAGGTGCCAGAGGCCCCGCTCGCCCGCAGGCTTTTTCCAGACGCTCCAGCCTACGGCCAGAATTATGATTATTAATATGATTGAAAGCGTTACCCTTGAATCTTTTGGCATATTGTCGTTTTAAAGCTTGTAATAGTATTTTCGAGCCTTTTCGGATTCTAATATTAATGACGAACCATAGTCAATACGCCTTACAAGAACCCTGATTTGACATCAGATTTTTATTATTGCATTGGTTTTGAAAAAATAAATAGCCTGTGATAGAATTTATTCAGAAAATAAGAAAAACCACATAAAAAAATCGTACCAAAAAAGAGATTGTCTTAACAATCTCTTTTTTAAAATCTTCTCTCATACAAAATAAAGAGTATCCCCGTCCTGGGGGTAAATTTAAAAGCCGTCTCCATTCTGGGGCGGCTTCTGGCTTATTATTGACTTCATTACTTTAAAGTGTTATTTTCAAAACAGAATGCAACTAAACAATTTTTTTTGAAATAAAAACTTTCAATTATGGAAAAAATGACGCAACGAACCAATACCAGTGCCGGTATTATGGAAATAATGATCCTAGTGGGCGTACCGCAGTCCTACCGTTTGCCCGAATCCAATGAGGACAACTTGCTCCAGATTGGCAGGCTGCTCTACAGAAGAGACCTCGGGAAGGTGATAGCCTTCCGGTCGGACTCTGCGTCGACTGCCTGCGCCGAAAACGTTATAAAAAAAGCGTCTTCGTTGGAAATGAGTTTCACTCCTATGCAAGAATTATCCAAAGGATATTTTTTGGATAGTGTGGCTCATGAATTAATAATGAGGGAAGCCGAAGCGCAATTGGCCAGAACTGTAATCGTGGTTGCAGATCAGGACTTTTGCCTGGAGCTGGCCGCTTATACGGCCATGAAAATTAAAAGGAAGGACATAGTGGTGCAGCTGCCATTGCTCCACCGGGGACGTTCAGTCCTGGTGGACTTTACAAAAGGGAAAGTCGAAAGATCCTGGTAATAGAAAGGACACAAAAAACAAAAAGCCCGCAATATATGCGGGCTTTTTTAATGGACAAAAACTTTTTAGCGGGTGAGTGATATAAAATCGGTTTGATTTAGAGGGCTCTCCAAAGTTGGAGCGAAGACCGTTATTCTTCCAGATCCTGTTGAGCTATTATCCTGTATTACATAGTATTCAGTATCGTAATCTGTGTTGTCCGTCCAATGTGCTCCAGAGGCGCTCGGATCTACTGGAAAAGTCGGAATGTATGTAGGGGTAACGCAGCTCAAATCAACCCCGCCACTTGATGCAATCTTTTTGGCTCCACTTGGTATAGAAGTTAAAGTAGAAGGCACTGCGGTTGTAGTAGTAGGCAGAGAACCTGTTGAGCAGGTAAACACACCCTTGTTATCCGCTAAGTCTTGGCTTATGGAATTTAATATTGCCGATACATTTGCAGTCCTCTGTGTAGTACGTGCTTGCGCAAACTGGCGAGCCGGGTTGATGGCAATGATGACGATAGCCGCGAGGATGGCGATGATGCCGATGACGACCAGGAGTTCGATGAGGGTAAAGCCCTTGTTTTTCTTACCTGCTTCCCTAAAATATTTTTTCATAAGGTTTAGTTTTTAAAACTTTATTAATAAAGCTGGTTTAACCAATCTCGTTTATTCCGCATTTATAGCACAGCCAGGGTCAATAGGCAATCAGGCAGGGTTGAAATCTAGTTGATAACTTCGTTCCAGGAACTAATGTCGATCGGCGGCGGTGGTGGTGGTGGGGAAGGCGGCGGAGGCGGGTCTTTCGGTGCACCGGGATCGGACAGAGCGGGGCAGGCGAGATTAGCTACAGTATCAAAGACCTCGGACATATCGGCGGAGGTAGGGGAAATAAAGAAATGATCTCCGTCCGAGTTTTCTTTATCCGCATTGGCCACGTTGCCCGGGATGCTGTAATAGACTTTGGCCTGTATCCAGTCCAGGTTGGTTGCGGCTCCGTCCGTGCAGTTTGTGTTACTGCCCGGATCCGGGTCTATGTCTTGCACCCTTACTCTAAAGTTGGCATCACTAAAATCCTGCGAAGCCCAGGCCCCGTCCTGGCCCCATTGATCCGTGGCTCCGCCAAAAGTGTAGGTTTGTTCCGTGCCACCTATCACTTCGGTCTTCTGAGTTGTCCAGGATCCACTATTACCATTGCTCCAAGATAAATCCACTCCAAGCTGACATGCTGCATTTATGGGCAAGGTATAGTAAACGGTCATACTGATAGCAGTGATTGTGGCTTTGTTAGTACTATTACTGGAACCGTTACGCTTCACGGAAAAGACCAGACCGAAATTCGAACTGTTTATATCCGAAGGGGTCCAGGCCGTATTCCATAGATCAGAGGGACTGCCATAGGAGGCCGGTGTATTGGAGGTGCTCCAAGCCTGATTTCCTGCTTTATCGCTACCCGTTATGGTATTACCCTTGACCAATCTTACACTATTGTCACTCAGGTTATTAGATCCAAAGAAGCCGCCGCTATTGTATTGCGCGGATCTGGTCATGTTTACCGATATGCCTCGGATTACCGCGTTTGCAGGTATACTGAAACCAAAGTTGGTGGCCTTGAGATAATGAGAGGTCTGATTTTTGCCGAGCGTTACATTATTCTGAGCCGGATTCGGATTGATCCAGTCCACCGCGCCGGCTGAATTATTATTCGTAAAACTTGATCCTGTTCTAGGTCCCAAGGAAGCGGAGTTGCCCGAGGCCCATGCGTCCGTATTGATTTCTATGCCCTGGATATTTGCATCGCTGGGTATATTATTGAAGCCAAAGCCATAGTAGCGTTCCATATGACCGGCGGTATCTGCGGCTGCGGTGCCGCCATTGGCTTCCGCTCCGACGCCATTACTCCAAGTGTCGCCCGTGGCGTTTTGCGCATAATGTGTTGGTGAAGAAAATCCTATTGTGTCGTTTTCCGGCTCAAAGTGGTCGTTGGCGGAATCGGTTGCCAGGGATGCCAGGAAATCCTGGTCTGCATGGGTTCCGCCGGCACCGGCGCTGCCGTAGTGTATTGTGTAAATCTCGGTGCCTGCATCCTTTGCCGTGTTTGCCGAGTCGGTTGCTGCGGTGGTGGCGGTAGGGTTTGTGTTACCTCCGCAGGGCGTCTTGCCGGGGCAGGGCACATTGGCTCCTCCGTCAGAAATCAGGATAAGGACTTTTTTCTTGCCGTCGGACATGCTGGTTAGTTCATTCTGCGCGGAATCTATTGCGGCGGAAATATTGGTATAGCTGGTAGGCTTGGAGGGCAACCCGTTATTTATAACGCTTGCAAAGTTTGTATAATCGTTGGAAAGGTGGGCGATTATCTCCGCCGAAAGGCCTGTGGCGATGTCTCCAAAGTGTCCGATGCCGAGCTCCGGATGCGGAACGACTCCGGCGTACAGGTTTACCAAGCTGTTTGCGGCCGCTTTCTCATCACTCAAGTCAGTAGACGTCATCGAGCCGGTTCGGTCCAGCATCATCACCGTATCCGCGCACTCGCCCAGGCTTTCTTTGACCTGGATCGACTTGTAGCACAGCCCCTGGAATCCGTTTGCGTCCGTAGCCCAGCCGGCGTACGTAGTGCTCTCGACCGGGGAAAAATTATCCGATCCGGAATTTACCGGCGTTTCGTTTTTCTTGGCAGGATTGTGATCGGAATTAGTGATGGGCTGGATTTCAAATTTACTCGAGTTGGTCGTA
>DASZPN010000021.1:0-12109 GCA_035549995.1 Minisyncoccota bacterium | reverse complement strand
AGTTTACCGCTTATCGCGCCCAAGGTGGAACTCAAAAAACGTCCGCCAGTCATAAAAGTACCGTTAAATATTCCGGATAAGGAGCTTGCCCTCTTGGGCAAAGAAGGCATTCCGGAAGGCCGGAGCCGGCGCGGGCCTCTGGCGCTAGACCTACAGTCTATGAAAGCAATCCAGGAATATTTCCAAAAGCTCGGCCGAGCGCCAAACGACATCGAGCTGGAATCCCTGGCCCAGACCTGGAGCGAACACTGCAAGCACACGATATTCGCGGACCCGATCGACGACGCGCCCAAGGGTCTTTACAAGACTTATATCAAGGAAGCTACCAATTTGATCCGCAAGAAAAAAGGCAAGCGGGATTTTTGCATTTCCGTTTTTTCGGATAACTCCGGCGGAATAATTTTCGATGATGAATATATGATTACTCACAAAGTGGAGACTCATAACAGCCCCTCTGCGCTGGATCCATTTGGCGGGGCGATTACCGGCATCGTGGGCGTGAACCGCGACGCTCTCGGCTTCGGGCTCGGCGCAAAGCCGGTCGCGAACGCTTTCGGCTTCTGCTTCGGAGAGCCTGATGATGCCCGGCCGATATACAGGGGCAAAGACAAAAAGACGGCGATGTTTCCGCCGCGGAGAATTATGGAAGGCGTTATTCGCGGGATAAATTCCGGCGGCAATTGTTCCGGCATACCGACCCTCTCCGGCTTCGTGCGCTACGACGATCGCTTCAAAGGCAAGCCCCTGGTTTTCGCCGGTACGGTCGGGCTTATTCCGAGAAAAATCCGGGGCAAGCCTTCACACGAAAAAAGCGCCAAGCCGGGCGACTACGTGGTGATGCTCGGCGGACGGGTCGGCGCGGACGGCATTCATGGTGCGACTTTCTCCTCTGTCGCGATGGATTCTTCTTCGCCGGCGACGGCCGTACAGATCGGCGATCCGATTACCCAGAAAAAACTTTCCGATGCCATAGTCCGCGAAGCGCGCGGAGCCGGGCTCTACAGTAGCATCACCGACAACGGCGCCGGCGGCTTGTCTTGTTCCGTAGCAGAGATGGCCAAGGAGTCCGGTGGAGCCCGGGTGGATCTGGAAAAAGTCCCGTTAAAATATCCTAATCTGGAACCCTGGCAAATCTGGATTTCAGAATCGCAGGAGCGGATGACCCTGTCCGTGCCAAAGAAAAACTGGAAAGAATTCAACGCGCTTATGAGGAGCCGCGGCGTGGAAGCCACCGTAATAGGAGTTTTCACCGGCTCGGGCAGGATGGCTGTGCGCTGGAAGGGCAAGACTATTATGGATATGCCTCTGGAGTTTCTGCACAACGGCCTGCCCAAGCACCGCCTGGAAGGCTCTCCGCATACTTACTGGCACGAAGAGCCGGCTTTACCAAAGGGCACGAACCGCACGAAAGAACTGGAGAAGCTTTTGGCGAACAACAACGTCGCCGGGTTTTCTTTTATCTCCGATCAGTATGATTATGAGGTGCAGGGAGGCTCCGTGCTGAAACCGCTTTCCGGGCCTGGCAGAATAAATACCGATGCCCAAGTATTCTCGCCGGTTTTAAATTCCAAAAAAGGCGTTGTGCTCTCGACTGGAGTCTATCCATCCTATAGCGATATAAGCACTTACGCCATGGCCGCAGCCGCCATCGACACTGCCGTCAGGAACGCCGTCGCCGCAGGCGCGCCGCTCTCGCACCTTGCTATCCTGGACAACTTCTGCTGGTGTTCTTCTTATGACAAGGTCCGCCTGTTCGAGCTCCACGAAGCGCTTAAGGCCTGCTATAAATACGCGGTCGGTTACGGTACGCCGTTTATCTCCGGCAAAGACAGCATGTGGAACGATTTCCGCGGCTACGACGAAGAAGGCAAGCCGATAAAGATTTCCATCCCGCCGACTTTGCTCATTTCCGCCATCGGCGTCGCGCCGGACGTTTCCAGAACCGTTTCTCCCGAGTTCAAAAATGCAGGCGATTTAATTTATATTCTGGGAGAAACGAATGATGAGCTGGGTGCGAGCGAATATGCCAAAATGCTGGCCGGCAAAACCGGCGCCATCGGCAACAGGGTACCCAAGGTAAACCTGGCGCGTAATCTGCACACTTATCGTGCGCTGGAATCGGCCATGAAGGACGGCTTGGTGGCTTCGGCCATCTCGGTGTCTTCCGGAGGCCTCGGCGCGGCTTTAGCCAAAGCCGCCATCGGCGGTATGCTGGGTGCAGAAATTTCTTTAAAGAATTTGCCCGGGAATGCTAGCACCGTGGACGCAAAACTTTTTTCCGAAAGCCAGGGCAGAGTAGTGCTGTCCATCGCGCCGAAACACGAGAGAGCCTTCCGAAAAATCATTGGAAAGAATCCTTTCGCAAAGTTAGGCCGGGTCATCGGCGGCTCAAAATTCGAAATCAGAGACAAGAATCAAAAGGTCGTCGGCACGAATGTTGGGAAACTTTGCTCGGCCTATCACAGCTTTTCAAAAAAAATGCGATGAGAACTGCAATCAAAAAACCGAAAGTGATAGTTATGTCCGGCTACGGGCTCAACTGCGAAGAGGAGACCAAGTTTGCCTTCGACCGCGCCGGCGGAGCGGCGGACATCGTGCATATAAACGATCTCATCAAAAACCCTAAAATGCTGGCGAAGTATAAAATTCTCGCCTTTCCGGGCGGCTTTGCTTATGGCGACGACACCGGCAGCGGCAAGGCTTATGCAAACAAGTTTAAAAACCACCTGGGCAAGGAGTTGGAGAAATTTTTAAAGCGAAACACCCTGATCATCGGCATCTGCAACGGATTTCAAATCATAACAAATCTCGGCATAGTGCCGGGCGGACTTACTTTTAACAAAGGCGGAAAGTACCTGGACCGCTGGGTGGATTTGGAGGCAGTCGGCGAGAGTCCCTGGCTTCGCGGCATCAAAAAAATTTCCATACCCATCGCGCACGGCGAGGGCAGGTATATAATAGGCGAAGGATATGAAAGGCTGATTCAGGAAAAAGCGGTGGCTTTCAAATATACAAAAGGCAGAATTTGCAAATTTCAGAACCTGGAGAAGAATCCGAACGGTTCGGAACACGACATCGCCGGAGTCCTTGGCTATCGCGGACGGGTGCTAGGCATGATGCCCCATCCGGAGCGCGGAATGTTCTTCCGCCAGCGGCCGGATTATTACAAAGAAAAGGAATTGCGCACCCGCGAAGGCAAAATCCTGCCCGAAGAAGCAGATGGTTTCCAAATTTTTAAGAACGGCATAAAATATTTTCAATAATAAAAATTATGAATGAGCTGAATGAAAAATGCGGCATTGTGGGTATTTGGCAAAAAGGCACCGAAGTCGCGCGGTATGCTTTTTTTGCTTTGTTTGCGCTCCAGCACCGGGGCCAGGAAGCCTCCGGTATCACTACAAGCGACGGGAAAAAATTTTACAGCCACAAAGGCCCAGGCTTGGTTTCCGGAGTTTATACCGAGGAAGCCATAAATTCGCTCAAGGGCCACGTTGCCATAGGGCACAATCGCTATTCTACCTCCCAGGGCGGCGCTCTGGCTCACGCGCAGCCGGTTGTGAACGAAGCCGGCACTTTTGCTCTGGCTCATAACGGCAATCTGCCCAGCACAAAGGCCTTGGAAGAATTTTTATCTTCCAAGAACTCGCTCAAGCCCGGGCGTTCAGACTCCGAACTTATCGCGGATGCGATAGATTTTCATCTGGCGTCCGGCAAGGCTCTGCCAGACGCAGTGAAAGAAGTTTTTCCGCTCCTAACCGGCGCTTTTTCTCTGGTGATGATGACCAAGGATACGCTTGTGGCCGTGCGCGATCGTTACGGGATGCGCCCGCTTTCCTTGGGCAAACTGAACGAGGGTTATGTAATAGTTTCCGAATCCTGCGCGCTCAAAACTATCGGCGCGGAAATTCTGCGGGAGGTACGGGAAGGCGAGATGCTCGTAATAAATGAAAAAGGAATGGAAAGCGCGCAATTGGCCGAGCCCGATCCCAAGCACGACATCTTCGAGTACGTATACTTTGCCCGGCCGGATTCAGTTATCGGCGGCAAGCTAATTTACGAAGTCAGAAAAAATATGGGCCGCGAGCTCGCCCGGGAATTTAAAATCAAAGTGGACGCGGTGGTGCCTGTGCCCGACACGGCTACCCCGGTGGCTATAGGATATTCCCAGGAATCCGGAACGCCGATGGAGATGGCCTTGGTGAAAAACCGCTACGTTCACCGAACTTTTATCGAGCCAAGCCAGGAATCCCGCCGGAACAGCGTGGCCCTCAAGCTTGTATCTTTGCCGGAAGTTCTGAAAGGCAAATCCATCATCGTAATAGACGATTCCATCGTCCGCGGGCACACTTCCAAGCGCCTGGTGAAAACTCTTTTTGATGCCGGCGCCCGGGAAGTGCACATGCTGGTGTCTTCACCGCCGGTGCGCTTTCCGGATTTTTACGGCATTGATACGCCCAAGCAAGAAGAATTGATAGCTTCGCGCAATACGGTGGAACAGATCCGGGAATTCATCGGAGCGACTTCACTGCATTTTATCTCGCTCGACGGGCTCATTAAATCTATCGGCCTCCCGAAGGAAAGTCTCTGCACCTCGTTCTTCACGGGAGAGTATCCGATAGACATTTTGGAACGCAAGAGCGAAGTAAATTATGACGTCCCCAAAGCCTAAAACAAAGCTTGCCGTTCTTATTTCCGACGCCGGCACCGGCACGAACCTGCAGGCCATCATCGACGGTACCAGAGAGAATAAAATAAAAGGGGAGATAGTGGCGGTAATTTCGGACAAAACTGAAGCGCCGGGCTTGGAACGCGCCAGGAAGCATAACCTGCCGATTGAAATCTGCCCGAAGAAGGAAGACCTTCTGCCGCTCCTCCAAAAATTGAATCCGGATTATATTTGCCTGGCCGGCTGGAAGCAGATAATTTTGGAAGAAGTTATCCTGGCTTATCCGAATAAAATCCTTAACCTGCATCCCGGGCTGGTTCCGGACTCTATGGACGGCGTGGCTGAAAATCCGGACGGCACGCCCGGGCTTTGGAACAAAGGCAAGCTGACCGACAAAGCCATTCAAAATTTTCTTGATAACAACGCCGCCTACGCCGGCTCATCCATTCACTTCCTGACCCTGGAATTTGATTTCGGGCCGGTACTCGGCAGAACGTATGAAAAAATAGAACCCGGCGACACAGTAGAAACTTTATATGCTAGACTAAAGAAAAAGGAGAACGAGTTATACATAAGAGTTCTGGAAAAACTAACCGAAAAAACCTAGATTTTTATGACAGAAAATTGGGAAAATAAGAATATATCCTTCAAGGCAGCTAATGGCCGGGAATCAACCGTGAAGATAGTAAGCGAAAAACCCCTCAACGAGAGCAGGTCGTATGGTAAAATTTTCGATACGGTGATCGAAGTCGGCGGGCACGAGAGAAACTTTGTAGTAAAAAAATATTTACCCGGATATGAATCAGATCGGCTAAATGCAGGCGACGAGCAACACATAAAAGACACGACTCAAAATGCGTTCAGATATTATACTTTGGCAAAAAAGGCCGGATTAAAAGTGTTCACGACTTTTCGCATAAGCGAAGACCAAAAAAGCATATTGATGACTTCCGGCTTTCTGGACAACAACATCTGCCTGGGCAGCAATAATGTACCAGGTATAAAGGATTTTAATCATCCGCCTATTGGAAACATTGAAAACGTAGACGAATTTTTGCAAAACTTTTTTTCCGAAGGCTTAAAAGCCGCAAAAAGCAGGTTAGAGCTTTATAGCGATGCGTATTTTTTTATCGTAAGCAGAGATAATCCGACCAAGCTAGACTTTGTGCTGGGAGATTTGGATAATTTAGTAGAAAAGGAAAAGCCTATGAAAGAAACGGGATTTTATAATATAGAGCACATAAAAGACATGTTGATTGAGTTTTGCGGTAAGAATATTACACCCGAATACGCCAAAAATTTTATGGAAAAAGTCGACCGGTATTTCAAAGAAGCTGAAAACAGCATTGAAAATAGCGATTTGGAGTAATGGATACGAATAAACAAAAAATTCTAATTATCGGCGGAGGTGGTAGGGAACACGCCATCGGCTGGAAGGTAAAGCAATCTCCGCGGGCGGGGCAGATTTATTTCGCGCCGGGCAACGCCGGTACAGTAAAAATTGGCATAAACGTCGCCATCAAAGCGACCGAAGCGGACAAGCTCCTGGACTTCGCCAAGAAAGAAAAAATAGACCTGACCCTGGCCATCCCGGATGACCCGCTCGCAGAGGGCATCGTGGACCTTTTCCAAAAGGAAGGCCTGCGGATTTTCGGACCCACCAAGGCCGCCGCACAATTGGAATCTTCCAAGGCCTATGCGAAGAATTTTATGACCCATCACGGCCTGCCGACAGCCAAATATCACGTTTTTAATGATTTTGCCCTGGCGGAAACTTATCTCAAAACCCAGATATACCCGCTCGTGGTCAAAGCTTCCGGCCTCGCGCTCGGCAAGGGCGTCTTCATCTGCCAGAATTACGACGATGCCATAGAAGCTCTCCGGGGGATAATGGTGGACAAAGCCTTCGGCGATTCCGGCAACGAAGTTGTGATAGAAGAATTTCTGTCCGGCCCGGAAATTTCCATTCACGCTTTTTCGGACGGAACGCATCACTCGATGTTTCCGCCGGCCCAGGATCACAAGCGCGCGGGCGATGACGACCAGGGCCCTAATACCGGCGGGATGGGTACGATTGCGCCTATTACATTCCTCTCTCTAGAACAGATGAAAAAGATTGAGGATTCTATAGTTGCGCCTACGATTGCCGGGATGGCAAAAGAAAACCAGCCGTTCGTGGGAGTTTTGTATCCTGGACTGATTGTAACCGCCGGCGGCCCGAAAATTCTGGAATTCAACGCGCGCTTCGGCGACCCGGAGACAGAGACTTACATGCGCCTGCTTCAGACGGATTTGCTCGACATTGTGGATGCCTGCATCGACGGCAAGCTGGAAGATTTGCAGATTAGATGGCGGAATATTTCCGCCTGCACGATTGTCCTAGCCTCCGGCGGATATCCGGGCGATTATGAAAAAGGTAAAGTTATATCCGGTGTAGACGAGGCCGAACAAAATCCGGACGTCATAGTCTTTCATGCCGGTACTGCCACCCGGGACGGCGCGCTGGTCACGAACGGCGGCCGGGTGCTCGGGGTTTCCGCCATCGGCAGCGACTTACAAGAAGCCCTGGATACCGCTTATCGCGCCGTGGGCAAAATATCTTTTGAAGGAATGCAATACAGGAAGGATATAGGCAGGAAGGCTCTGGAATTGATGAAGTAAATTTTATCCTGTAGAATGCTTTTGTAAACTCTATTAATTTTTTGTTTTCTTGAAAAAGAGCAGAGGAATTCAGCTGCTCTTTTAATTTTGAGCTAATATTGACAACTACACTGATTTATTTTAGTGTTTTACTGAACCAAGTAAATCTTAAATGTATGATTTTGATAACAGTTTCCGGATCTCGCGGAGCGGGGAAGGGAACAATATTGACCATCTTAAGCGAGCATTTCGGCTCCAGGATATACAGGATAGTACCATGCACAACTAGAGCGCCCAGGGAAGGGGAACAACACGGCAAACACATGTATTTCATAACAAAACCCGAATTCGAAGAATTTGAACAGGATGGCAAATTAGTCTATGCCAGCCCTAAGATTGACGGAAAATATCGATCCGGAACTCTGGTTACCGAGCTATCCAAGGCCCCTGTCTCTGTAGTGGATATTACGTCGGAAGGAGCCAAGATATTGCGTAACGCGGTACTAAATATGGGAGGTAAGTCATTGTGCATACTTCTCTGGGCTGATAGTGCCGAGAGATATAAACGGATTAAAAATAGGCAACCTGATTTGACGGCAGATGAAATACATTCAATGATAAAAAACGATCCCACGGATCCTTGGATCGGCAACCATCCTGATTTTTTCTTTAAGGTACACAATCCTAACGGCAAACTTGAAGAGACTAAGCAGACCATTGTCTCCCTTATTGAAGATTTCCTAACCGAAAATGCTTAAGAATTTATAATGAAAAGAGCGCAGACATTGTGCTCTTTTTTTATTTTTCAATAAGTGTTAAAGTTTCGATATGAAAAAGACCGTCGGCATCGTAGGCGGGGGACAGTTGGGCAGAATGCTTGTCCAAGCGGCGCACAAGCTCGGGTACCGCACAGTCGTACTTGATCCGACTCCGGACTCTCCGGCCGGGCAAGTGGCGGACAAGCAGATCGTGGGCGACTTTAAAAATAAAGAAAAAATCCTAGAACTCGCAGTGGAATCCAATTTTGTTACTTTTGAAATAGAGTCTGCAAACGCGGAAGCGTTGGAGGAATTAGAGAAACAAGGCGTGCCGGTCAACCCCAGGGCAGGAATACTGGCTACAATCAAGGACAAGTTTCGCCAAAAGACTTTCCTCCGGGAAAACGATATCCCCGTAGCGGAGTTCGCGATTATTGAAAACGAAGACGATTGCCGCAAGCAGGCGGAAATTTTCGGCTATCCTTTTCTCCTCAAAGCCCGCTTTGATGCGTACGACGGTCGCGGAAATTTCGTAATAAAAAGTGAAGCAGACATCGGCCCGGCATTACGCAAGCTTTCGAAAAGTCCTCTTTATGCGGAACGATTTGTGCCCTTTGTGAAAGAACTCTCGGTGGTGAGCGCGCGCGGAATGGACGGAGAAATAATTTCTTTCCCGGTGGTGGAGACGATTCACAAGAACAATATCTGCCATATCGTGCGCTCGCCGGCGCCGGTCCCGCACGAAGTGTCCGCCCGGGCCGGAGAAATAGCTTCCCGCACCCTCTCGGCTCTCGGCGGGGTCGGGGTCTTCGCGGTGGAGATGTTTCTGGAAGAGAGCGGGGAAATCAAAGTGAACGAGATCGCCCCGCGGGTGCACAACTCCGGCCACCACACCATCGAGGCCTTTGATATGTCCCAGTTTGAGGCGCATATCCGCGCGATAACGGGTATGCCGCTTTCTCAGCCGAAAAATCTTTCCCGCGCGGCGGTGATGATAAATATTTTGGGCGAGAGGCAGGGCGAAGCCTTGCACCCGGGCGGGTACAAGGAAGACGATGGTGCCCATATTCACATATATGGTAAACTGGAAACGCGCCCGGAACGAAAAATGGGCCATATTACGATACTCGGGGATGATTTGGAAGAAGCGGAAAAGCAAGCTGTTCGTGTACGAAGAGAGATAGAGATATAAAATTTTATGAAAAAGCCGATGGTTGGAATAATTATGGGTTCGGATTCGGATTTGCCGGTTATGGCTGAGGCGGCCAAGGCGCTGGAGGGTTTCGGGGTGGCTTACGAAATATCTGTGGTTTCCGCTCACCGCACGCCGGACAAGCTCTTTGCGTACGCAAACGGCGCAGAAGGGAGGGGAATCAAGGTGATCATAGCCGGCGCGGGCGGAGCCGCGCACTTGCCCGGAATGACCGCCAGTATGACGGCCTTGCCGGTCATCGGCGTACCGGTCAAAACGAAAACGATGGACGGCCTGGATTCTTTGCTTTCCATCGCCCAGATGCCGCCGGGCGTGCCGGTGGCGACCGTGGCCGTGAACGGGGCAAAAAATGCGGGAATCTTGGCCGCGGAAATTCTCGGCCTCGCGGATAAAAAACTTCGGGAAAAAATTTCGGATTATAAAAAGAAAATGAACAAAGAGGTAAAAGTAAAGTCCGCCAAACTCGCCCGGCTCGGCTATAAAAAATATTTGAAATAAAATTATGAAAAACCTTTACAAATCCGCCGGCGTGAATATCGACAAAGGCAACGAGTCCGTGAAAAGGATAAAGAAGCACACGGCTTCCACCCACAACGATATGGTCTTGACCGGCATCGGCAGCTTCGGCGGGTTGTTTGATTTGAAGGAAGTAATAAAAAAATACAAAAATCCGGTTTTAGTGCAGAGCATTGACGGCGTAGGTACCAAGCTCTCCGTGGCTAAAATGATGGACAAGTACGACACAGTCGGGGTTGATATCGTGAATCATTGCGCCAACGACCTCCTGGCTATGGGCGCGCGATCGCTGACATTCCTGGACTACGTGGCCAACGAAAAGCTCGAACCGAGAGTGATGGAGGAGATGGTCTCAGGTATGGCCCGCGCCTGCCGGGAAGGAGGCATCGCCCTTATCGGCGGAGAAACAGCCGAAATGCCGGGCACTTATGCTCCCGGCGAGCACGACATCGCCGGTTCTATCACCGGCATCGTAGAGAGAGCCAAGATCATCACCGGGGAGCGGATAAAAGCAGGCGACATAATTCTGGGCTTTGCTTCGAGCGGGCTCCACACCAACGGCTACTCTTTGGCCCGGAAAATTCTATTCAAGGATAAGAAGCTCTCCGTAAAGACCGGGGTAAAAGAACTAGGTGAAAGCGTGGGCGAAGCACTTCTAAAAGTCCATATAAATTATTCCAAGCCTGTCTTCCGGCTGATCGACAGAGGCGTGGACGTCCGCGGCATCGCGCACATCACCGGCGGCGGATTTACGGAAAATATTCCGCGCGTCCTGCCGAAAAATCTGGACGCGGAGATAGAGCTCGGCTCCTGGCCGGTCTTGCCCATATTCGAGTACCTGCAAAAAGCCGGCAAGGTTTCTGAAGCGGAGATGTACCGTGTTTTCAATATGGGCATCGGCCTTGTAGTCATAATTCCGCCCAAGGACAGAGAAAAGGCGGAGGAAATTCTGCGCAGAGAAAAAGTTTTCTGGATAGGCAATATTAAAAAAGGCGGCGGTCGGGTAGTGCTGAAATAAAATGATAGATATCGAGACATTAAAAGAGCATACGGATTATGTCTTGGCCGGCACGGATTTTCCTTCACTCGGAGGAAAGCGGGTTGGCAAAGTCCGGGACATTTATACGGCGGAGGATAAAATTTACCTGATTGCCACCGACCGGCACTCTTCTTTCGACCGGATAATCGCGCATATTCCTTTCAAGGGTGAGATCCTGAATCAGATCAGCCTGTTTTGGTTTGATAAAACCAAAGACATCGTGAAAAATCACGTGCTGGCTTCGCCAGACCCGAACGTAATGATAGCAAAAAAATTAAAACCACTGCCGATCGAGGCAGTTATGCGCGGCTACATCACCGGAGTAACCTCTACCGCGCTCTGGACTCAGTATCAAAAAGGCAAACGGGATTTTGGAAATTTCGTTTTGCCGGACGGAATGAAGAAAAACCAAAAGCTGGATGAACCGGTCTTCACGCCCACCACCAAGTCCGATGAACACGACCGGCCGCTGACCCCCGCAGAGATAGTCTCAGAAGGCCTGCTTAGCAAAGAGCTCGCGGATAAAGTGGAGACTGCTGCGAAAGCGCTCTTTGAGCGCGGACAAAAAATCGCTCTCGAGCACGGACTCATTTTGGTGGACACCAAATACGAATTCGCTTTGGATGAATCCGGCGAACTCGTGCTTATCGATGAGATTCACACTCCGGATTCTTCGCGCTACTGGAAAGCCGGCAGCTATGAAGAGCGCTTTGAAAGGGGAGAAGAACCGGAATATTTTGACAAAGAGTTCCTGCGCCTATGGTTTCGGGAAAACTGCGACCCTTACAAAGACGCCATCCTGCCGCAGGCCCCGAACGAACTCGTGGCGGAAATGTCCCGCCGTTATATCCAGATTTACGAAACAATTACCGGCAAAAAGTTCGAAGCTGACTTTGGCATAGATATACTTGAAAGAATCCGGAAAAACCTTAATATAAACTGATATGGACAATGATGCCATAAATCCACTAGACGGCCGATATTTTGAGAAAACCAGGCCTCTGGCGCCCTATTTTTCGGAAGAAGCACTGATGAAGTGGAGGATAATGGTGGAATGTGAATTCTTTATCTATTTGGCAAATTCCCGCCTAGTTGGAATGCGGCGCCTAAAACCAGAAGAAATATCACGTCTGCGTTCTCTATATAAAAAGTTTTCGGAAAAATCTTATCAGCGCATCAAGGAATACGAACGAAACACCAATCACGATGTCAAAGCAGTGGAATATTTTATCAAAGAGAGCCTTCAGGAAACCGCTCTTTTAGAGCATGGGGAATGG
>DASZPN010000020.1:0-3208 GCA_035549995.1 Minisyncoccota bacterium | reverse complement strand
ATGCCGAAGTACGCTTCGTAAAATTCCAGAGTCTTGACGGCGCAGGAAAGAGCAAACTGCGCCTGATGCTTTTTGCCGGGCACGGTGAATACGCGCACCAAGACTCCGCGCTTGGTCTCGGCCTGGATGTGTTCAAAGTCGCCCACGATAAAAGCCACGAGATAGGTGGACATTTTTGGAGTGGGTGAAAATTTTACGACTTCATAGCCGGCTTCATGCTCCAAACGGGAGACCGGCAGGGTGTTGGAAATCGCGGTTTTGCCTTTGGGTACGACGAGGGAAACGTTGAAGACGGCCTTGTGCGCGGGCTCGTCAAAGCAGGGAAAGGCACGCCGCGCATCGGTGGCTTCGAACTGAGTGGTGGCGATATTGTATTCCACGCTGCCGATGTTGTAGCGGCTGCGGTAAAATCCTCGCATTTTGTCGTTCAGGATGCCGCTGAACACTAGCTTGAGCTCGCATCGGCCGGCGGGAATTTTTTTCGGAAAAGTGAAGGTAGCCGTTTCGTTTTTCTCGTCGTAGGAAATTTTTGCAAATACTTTTTCTCCGTCTAGGGTCGCGTCTGCGGTCTCGATATCTATCTCCCTGGAATGGAGGGTAAGGCTGCTGCTCGGTTTACCGAGAGAAAGGTAAATGGTTTCCAGGCCTTCGAAAGTAAAATTCTCCAAGTCCGGCTTGAGCTGGATTTCATATTTTATCGGCTTTACGTGCGCGGGCAGGCGGACGCTTTTTTTACTTTTCCTATTTTTCATAGTCTCCAGTATATCTGGTTTTGTCATTTTGTGCTAATATACCAAGGTGCAAACGACGGCTGCGGACAATTCCTACAAAGTAAAGACGACTGCATTCGAAGGCCCCTTCGGCCTCCTTTTGGCCTTGGTGGAGGAGCGCAAGCTTTTTATCAACGACCTCTCCCTGGCGGAAGTCACGGAAGATTATTTGAAATACGTGAACAATCTGCCGGCCGCGGACCCTTCCGAAATTTCGAGCTTTATCGTGATAGCGGCGACGCTCATACTGATAAAATCCAAATCTCTATTACCCGGCCTCAACCTCACCTCTGAAGAAGAAGGCGACATCCGCAAACTCGAGGAACGCCTGCGCCTGTACGAGCTATTCATGAGAGTTTCCTCCGCGGTCAAGAAAAATTTCGGCAAGCGGATAATCTTCCCGCCGGAGGAGCGCAAAATGGACACGCTGGTCTTCCTGCCGGACGAGCGCATCAGCCGCGAGAGTATGATGGAGTTCGCCCGCGCCGCGGTGGACCGTATCCCGAAAAAACCGGTGCTTTCGGAAGTGGAAGTGAAAAAAGTGGTCAGCATCGAGGAGATGATAGACCGGCTTTCTTCGCGGATACAGAGCGCCCTCAAGGTCAACTTCAAAGAATTCGCCGGCCGGGCGGCCACTCGCGAGGAAAAAGTGGTCGTGATAGTATCTTTTCTGGCGATGCTCGAGCTTACCCGGCAGGGAATAATAGACGTTATTCAGGAAAATAATTTCGAAGACATCACAATGGAAAAACTGGCACCGGAAAGCGCATCGCAGATATGAACGAAAATCTGGAAAATAAAATAGAAGCCGTGCTTTTTTGGAAAGGCGAGCCCCTCTCGCGCAAGCGCCTGGGCGAAATCGTCAAGGCCGGCCAGACGGAGGTAAACGAAGCCTTGGAAAAATTAAAAGAAAAACTCGCCGGCCGGGGAGTGGTGCTCATAGAAAAAGACAACGACGTCGCGCTCGGCACCGCGCCGGAATTTTCTTCGCTTATCGAAGATTTGCAAAAAGAAGAATTGAATCGGGAACTGTCCAAGGCCTCTCTGGAAACTCTTTCCATAATACTTTACAAGGACGGAGCGAGCCGCGCAGACATAGATTATATCCGCGGAGTGAACTCGAGTTTTACCTTGCGCGCTCTCTCGGTTCGCGGCCTGGTGGAGCGGATCACCGACCCCCGGGACAGCCGACGCTATATTTACCGGCCGAGCTTTGAACTGCTTTCGTATATGGGCGTGAAGTCCGTGAAGGAATTGCCGGAGTATGAAGAAATAGAAAAAGCCATCACCGGCGCGGCGGCGAATCTGGCCGAGATGACCAAAGAAGAATCACAAGCGACGGAATAATGAAGAAGAAGCGAACTCCCAACCGGCACTACCTTTTTATATTCATACTGGCCTTTATTCTCCTGGAGGCGGTGCTTTTTTATTCCGCCAATCATCGGGCGGAGCTCGCGGAAGAGGAGCATCAGCAAAAATTGGAAGTCTTGCAAAATTCGCTGGATGCCGTGCCGGTCCTGGCCAAGGCTGTTTCCGTTTACGACGCCACCGCGAATGAAAAGCTCTACGGCAAGGGCGACGATACTCCGATGCCCTTGGCCTCTCTCGCGAAAATTATGACCATAACCACCGCGCTGGAAAGGCATTCTTCGGATGACCTCATCTCAATCTCCAAAGATTCCCTCAGCCAGAGCGGAGACTACGGCTTGTATCTCGGAGAAAAGTGGAATGTGATCGACCTGGCAAAGCTTACCTTGATAGAGTCCGCGAACGACGGCGCTTACGCTCTCTCCGGCGGAGACCCTGCTTTTATGAAGGATATGGAAGCCAAGGCCCGCAGAATCGGAGCCGACCAAAGCAGTTTTTTGACTCCGACCGGATTGGATATTACCAACGCGGACGGCAGCGTAAAGGCCAGCGCGTTTGCTTCGGCGGAAGGCGTGAACCAGATGGCGGTTTTCGCTTTGCGGGAATATCCGGATGTTTTCGGCGTGACCGTTTTGCCTGCGATTACTCTCACCTCAGAATCCGGATTTACCCACACTTTCAAAAATACTGATACTATAGTAAGCAAGATACCAAATCTGCTTTTCTCCAAGACCGGCTACACGAATACGGCCGGCGGGAACCTGTGCATCATTTTCGTGAATGCCGCCGGCCACGAGATAGCCGTGACCGTGCTCGGCTCCACCTTCGACGGCCGCTTCGACGATATGGAAAATCTAGTGAAAGTGTTGTATGATAAATAAACATGCAGAGCGAGACACGCAGTTGTCAGAATTGCAAAACCTCCTTCGTAATCGAGCCCGAAGACTTTAATTTCTACGAAAAAATCAAAGTCCCCCCGCCGACATTTTGCGCAACCTGGTCCCACCAGCGAAGATTTGCGTGGCGCAATACCCACAACCTATATCGGAGGAAGGACGCCTTTTCCGGCA
>DASZPN010000019.1:0-5884 GCA_035549995.1 Minisyncoccota bacterium | reverse complement strand
ATGTCCAGAAACTTTTTCGGGTTGCGCAAAAAGTCCACGATCTCTTTCAGCTCCTCTTTGGCTTCCTTGCAGCCGGCCACGTCTTTGAAAGTGACGCGGTTGTTTTTGTCATTCGGGTCGGTGATGCGGGCTTTGGACTGGCCGAAGGAAAACGCCTGCATACCCGCGCCTTTGACCTGGCGCGAGAGATACCAGAAAAAGAACACGATGAAGATGATAGGCAAAAGGTACGGCAGAATATTTATCAGCCAGAAAGCGAAGCCGCTGTCATTCTGGATTTGAATCTGGGTAGCATCCATCGCTTCCTTGGTCACGCCATAGTTGGAAAGAGTCTGCGAAAGTGAAGACTCGGCTTCTTTTTTGGAAGTCTTTACGGTGCCGTCCGTATAAGTGATGGTGAGCTTGTCCCCTTCCACCACTATATTCTTGACCTGGCCGGCTTGGACACTCTGGGCAATATCCGAAATGGGAACGTCCGGCGCCTGCTTGGGAATGCCGGAAATCAAAAGGTAAAGCCCGGAGATAAGCAGGAATATCAAAATCGCACCCGCGATGGAACCCTGAAAACGCGGCCCTTTCTTGCCGCCTTTGCCGCCGCCCTTGTTTGGATTTTGGTTGAGAAAATTGGTTGGCATGAATGCCATATTACCACAAGGAGCCCCTTAAAACAAATTAAAAACGCGAAAAATCAATGCTGATTCTGTGTTAGAATCTAGCAATGGCGAACTACGCCGAAAACCGAAAAGCCCGCTTTGATTATGAGGTGCTGGATAAGTATGAAGCCGGCATAGAACTCACCGGGCACGAAGTGAAATCCGTCCGAAGCGGGGGTATGTCCCTCCTCGGCGCTTTCGTAATCGTGCGCGGCGGCGAAGCCTACCTCATCAACGCGAACATCACGCCCTTTCAGCCCAAGAACGCGCCGGAAGATTACGACCCCCTGCGCAACCGACGCTTGCTCCTGACTAAAAAAGAAATTGCCGAGCTCGGCGGCACGGAGAAGAACAAGAGCTTGACGATAGTGCCTTTGGCAGTGTATAGTAAAGGCCGCAAGATAAAGCTCGAGCTCGCGGTGGTCCGCGGCAAGAAAAAATTCGACAAGCGTGAGACCATCAAGCGCCGCGACACCGAGCGTGATATCCGGCGCCGGATGAAAGAATAATCCGGAGAACTTTGAAAACAAAAATATGGGGATGACAGGCATAGACAGGCGGCCCGCCTTCATCGATGCATGCCGAGCATGAACGACGACTCGCAAATCCGCGTTCAAAGGTTAATTGCAAAATCAACCGCCAAAGCAGTGCGCTCGCCTTACTTCGGTAATGCGTTTGCATTCGCTCCGGCTTACGCACTAGCGTAACCGGTGTCTCTCTTCTCGACTTCCGATAAAGAGGACGAGGCATAACATTATCGGGATAAGCTCCGGCTCGCTCGCTCCGGAGACGAAAACTTAGAGCTCGATTGGAAAATATTTCGCCCGCTTAAGAGCTTTCCGATTCAAACACCAAAAGCGCGCTAAGCATGTAGACTTCCTTGGGGCAACCATCTGCACGGGGGCTCACTTCCCCCCATCTCCACAAATTTATTTCTTCAAATTGAACGATTCGGGGTACTTGGTCGTTTGTTTATTTTGCGCGATTTTTTCGTCGATGGCGCGGAGCTTGAGGAGGAGCGGGCTCTCCGTCTCCCCCGCTTCCGGGCGCGGAGCTCCCCTGCGCGCCAGGTAGCGTTCGTAGTGCCCCACGTGAATGCGCGCGGTAATCAATACTTTGTTCAGGGATTCCGCTTCGTAAAGCATTTGCCAGAGCTCCATCGCGGAGGCTTGAAATTCATCCGTGTTTTCTTTCTTGAAAACTTTTTCCCGAAACAGCGCCTCCAAGCGATTTTGCCAATACCCCGCCAAGGCCTTCTCAAACGGAGCAACTTTTTCTTTGATAGAGGCTTCGTAAGGGTCCAGAGTTTTTTCCAACTGATTCATATCCGAGCGGATTTTGCGGTATTTGTTGGATTGGAGTATGCCCAGATAGTAAATCGCAAAAAAAGCGGCCAGGGAGCCGAAGAACCAGTAGGTTTTGAGAAAATATATGGAGACAGCGGTCAAAACCAAAAACCCTATAAAGCTCGGCCAAAACCAGCGGTTCTTTTCCAGCTCGCTCTTGAGCTCGATTTTGTACTTTAAGAAAACATACAGGTCGTCCCTGTAATTTTTATAGATAAACGGATCCACCCCGAATTCTTCCGCTCTGGGTTCTGCCACTGTTTGATTTTAACATATTTGATAACGCCTATGATAAAATAACTTTATGGAAACCAAACCTAAACTCTTTGTCACCGGCTATCGCGGCGTTTGGGGCAAGGATTTGGATGAAAACATAGCTTTTGAATACGCGCGCACTTTTGCAAGATTCCTAAGACAAAAGGGTGCGAAAAAAATTCTAGTCGGGCGGGACGCCAGGCAGACCGGCCCGATGGTCTTTGCCGCCGCGAAGGAGGCTCTGCAACAAGAGGGCTTGGAAGTCGAGTACGCCGGCATCCTGCCGACGCCGTCTATGCTTCTCCTCACGCACGAGCTCGGCTACGGCGGCGGCATTATGATCACCGCGAGCCATAACCCGCCGGAATACAACGGATTAAAATTCATCCTGTCGGAAGGGCGCCTGACCAATGAGACAGAGGTCATCGAATTGCAAAAAATATTCGACGGGTTGACCGAAGAGGATAAAAAATTATCGGGCACAGTATCGCCCGACGAAGCCGGCAATATCGACAACAGCCGTTTCAGAAAAATCCACGTGGACAAAGTTTTGGCCAGCGTGGATGCAGAGCTCGTACGGAGCAAAAAATTCAAAGTGGCAGTCGATTCTATCAATTCCGGCGGAGGACCGTTCGCAAAAGATTTGCTTGAACAACTCGGCTGCGAAGTGCGCCAAATCAACGGCACGCCGGACGGCAACTTTGCCCACCGGCCGGAGCCCCTGGAGAAAAACTTGGCCGGCACGCTGGAATTTTTCAAGCAAGCCGAAGCGGATATTTGCTTTGTGCAGGACCCGGATGCGGATAGGCTGGTATTAGCGGACGAGCGCGGAAATTTTGTTTTGGAAGAATTGATGATCGCCCTGGTAATCAAGAGCGTGCTTTCAAGAAAATCCGAGTCCGGCCGAGAGAAAAGCGCAGTGGTAAACCTCTCCACGACCAGAGTCTGCGAAGACATAGCCCGCGAGTATGGCGCCGCCCTCTATCGC
Organism: Minisyncoccota bacterium; assembly: GCA_035549995.1. GTDB lineage: Bacteria > Patescibacteriota > Minisyncoccia > Phycocordibacterales > UBA9973 > UBA9973. Next base: position 2,642 of record DASZPN010000019.1, on the reverse strand, counting down.
ACCCGGGTCGGCGAGGCTTACGTGGTTAAAAAGATGATGGAAGTAAATGCGCCGGTCGGCGGCGAAGGCTCCGGCGGGGCGATATATCCGGCGGTCGGATATTTCCGGGATTCTCTTTCCGGTATGGCTCTCATCCTGGAGCTCCTGGCGCGGGACGGCAGAAAAATATCGGAGATAGTGGCTTCCCTGCCGAAATACGTGATGTTGAAAGAAAACATAACTTTCACCGGCAATCCGCCGGCCCTATATGATGCGCTTCGGGCAAAGTGGCCGGGCGCGCAGGAAAATACCGAGGACGGCATACGCTTTGACTGGCCAAGCAAGGCCTGGATGCATATCCGAACCTCCAATACCGAGCCGCTTCTGCGTATCTTCGGCGAGGCCAAAACCGAGGAGGAAGCAAAAGGCCTGTTCGAGGATGTCAGGTTGACTTTAAAGGCCATTTAGGCTAAAATCTGTCGAGTCAATTAAAGTCAACTTTGATTACAGGTTGAAGCAGTAAGCATTGCGCGAAAGAATAAACAACCAAATACGGGCCAGAGAGCTCCGCGTGATAGACGACCAAAACCAGAATTTAGGCGTCTTGAGCTTGCAGGATGCCCTCAAAGCCGCCCGCGATAAAGGTTTGGACTTGATTGAAATAGCGCCGAACGCCGTCCCGCCAGTGGCGAAGATAATGGACTTCGGCAAATACCAGTACGAGGAAAACAAGAAGGCCAAAAAGGCCAAATCCGGCGCCAAGCCGACCGAGACAAAATCCATCCAAATCAAGATTGGCACCGGTGAACACGACCTGGGCCTCAAGGCCAAGACGGCTTCCAAGTGGCTCAAGGAAGGCCACCGGATCAAAGTCGAATTGTACTTGTCCGGACGTTCCAAGTATATGGATGAAAAGTTTTTACAGGAGAGATTGAATCGCGTGCTGCATCTCCTGTCCGAGGATTACAAGGTTGCCGAGTCCTACAAGCGCGGCCCCAAGGGCATCACTATTACCATAGAACGCAGCAAATAAATTTATGAAAACCAACAAATCATTTACCAAAAGATTAAAAGTCACCAAGAAGGGCAAGATCATCGCTAGAAAGCCCGGCTTTAACCATTTCAACGCCAAACAATCCCGCACCAAGCAGCTGGCCGGACGCAAGGGCGAATCTTTTACTATTAAGAACAAAGACAGGAGCCATCTCCTGCCTTTCTCGTAAACTAATATGACCAGAGTAAAAAAAGGAGTACACGCGTTAAAACGAAGGAGAAGCACCCTGAAGCAGACCAAGGGATTCCGCCACGGCCGCAGCACCAAGGAGCGCCAGGCCAAGGATGCCCTCCTGCACGCCGGAGCCTATGCCTTTGCCCACCGCCGCGATAAAAAGAGCGACAACAGGAAGCTTTGGAATATCAAAATAAACGCCGGCGCCCGCGAAGCCGGAGTGAGCTACTCCAAGCTCATCGGAGCCCTAAAGAAAAACAAGATAATGCTGGACCGCAAAATCCTTGCGGACTTGGCGGAGCATAATCCCAAGACTTTCGCCGAAGTTCTCAAGGCGGCAAAATAATATCAAAACTAAAAACCCCCAGCCGGGGGTTTTTAGTTTTTTACAGGCTCCTTTTATCCGGAACTAGTTTAAATTCTTCCACCTTATTCTTCCGGATCAGGTCTATGATTTCGGATACCAGTTTTTTGGGGTCCAGCCCGGAAACTATTTTAGAATTGGGCCGGTGGCCTTTCTCGAGTATCTCCTTGAGTTCGCCGGCCATCTCCCAGGGGCCCTCGTATATGCCGATAGGCTTGCCGTCCTCAAAAGCAATGGTGAACTCGTGGATGGTGCCGATCCGCCCGCATCCGCAGATGACCGCGTCCGCGCTCCGGGTAAGCAAAAGGTCCCGCCCCGCGTAGCCAAAGCCGGTATAAATTATGAGATCCATATAGTCGAGCGGTAGCTTGTACACTTCCGCATGTTCGCGCTCGTTTGCCGCCGGGGAAAAACCTATGGAAATTCCGCCGGCCTCCTTGACTCCCATTGCCACCCAAAACGGAAAGCCGGTGGTGGCGCCGGTGACCAAGACCGCCCCCTGCCGCGCGATTTCGTAGCCGAGCTCTTTGGCTTTCTCTAGCGCATTCGGTCCGCAGTGGCCGGTCTCGGCTGCTCCGGAAACGCAGATTTTTATTTGTTGATGCCCGTGCTTTACGTACGGGTTCGGTGAAAGCGCATCCATAATGAAAATTATTATATCAAATCTTCAGCAAACGAGCGAAACGGAATCGCCCTGGTCCGGCGCGTAAGCGTCCAGCCCGAGCGAATCCCGAATCTTCTGGACTAGAAAGGCAGAAGATTTCGGCTCGCCCATCACCACGAAAATTTTCTTGACCGTGTCCTCTGTGTCTTCTACGAAATTGAGCAGAGCGTCGGAATCCTTGTGGCCGGAATATCCGGAAATGGTAACCACGTGCGCCCGGATATTCACGTATTCGCCCGCTATGCGCACGTTGTGCAGTCCTTCCTGAATCAGCCGGCCGGGCGTGCCGACGGATTGGTAGCCGGTCAGGAGAATCGTGTTGTTCGGATCGGGCAAATAATGCTTCTCGTGGTGTACGATGCGTCCGCCGGAAGACATCCCCGAACCCGCGATTATTACCTTTGGGT
>DASZPN010000018.1:0-1679 GCA_035549995.1 Minisyncoccota bacterium | reverse complement strand
GACACATACGCACCTGCGCGAAGACGCCATAGAACTCTACGGCTTTATGGATCATGACGAGCTGGAATTTTTCGAGATGCTAATCGGTGTCTCCGGCATCGGGCCCAAGGGCGCACTTTCCATCCTGGGGGTGGCCACCATAGAGGTGCTCGCCAAGGCCATCTCCACCGGCGACATATCTTATCTGACCAAGATTTCCGGCATCGGCAAGAAAACCGCGGAGAAGATAGTGATTGAGCTCCGCGACAAGCTCGGTGAAGAAGCCGCGGATGGCACCCTACAGGGCGAACTGGATGCTCTGGAAGCTCTCCGCTCCCTGGGCTATTCTCAGGGCGAGGCGCGCGAAGCGCTCAAGAAGGTGCCGGCCGAGCTTGATACCAACGGCAAAGTCCGCGAAGCGCTGAAAATTCTCGGCGGAAAATAATATGCCCGAGCTACCGGAAGTGGAAAATTTGCGGATCGGCCTGGAGAGAGCCGTGCCGGGACAGAAAATCCTGAAAGTAGAGGTGAACAAGCCAAAACTGGTCTCCGGCCGGGGCAATGCCCGCACGGCTTCACAGAAAAAAGTGCGAGAGTTTGTCCGGGGACTCACCGGCGAAAAGTTTATCCGGGTGGAACGGCGGGCCAAGAACCTGATTTTCCGGTTATCCCGCGGCAAAATAATTCTGGCGCACCTGAAAATGACCGGGCAATTCGCGTACAAACCCAAATCCGGCAAGAAGAAAGTGGTCGGCGGGCACCCGATAGAAATCTCCGAGACTACCCTGCCGAACAAGCACACCCATATAATTTTTTACTTGAGCAAAGGGACCCTTTACTATAACGACACGCGTATGTTCGGCTACGTGCTGTATTTTAAAAATGAAAAAGAATTCCAAAAAGGCAGCGGATTTGAGGAATACGGGTTAGAGCCTCTGGATAAAAACTTCACCGCCAGATATTTTGCAGACTCCTTGAAAAACAAAAAGGGTAAAATCAAGACGGTCCTGATGGGCCAAGACGTCGTGACCGGAGTCGGCAATATCTACGCCGACGAAAGCCTGTTTGAATCCCGCATTGACCCGCGCCGGAGCGCCTCGAGCTTGAAGCCCGCCGAAGTCAAAACACTGCACGACAAAATCGTGGCCATTATGAAGCGGGCCATCCGGGCCGGCGGCTCTTCCGTGGTCACCTACCGCCTCCTGGATGAATCCCGGGGCAATTACGCCCGGGAGCACAAGGTTTACGGCAAAGCCGGAGGCAAGTGCGTCCGCTGCGGCGGCAAGCTGAAAAATATCCTAATCAACAACCGCACCACCGTTTTCTGCCCGAAGTGTCAGAAGTAATAAGTAAGAGGAGTTCTTGATTTTTAAGGGCTTGCGCAGGCCGACGGGCCGAGCAGGAATAAAAATTCAGCAGAATTTTATATGTACCTTAAAAATTAAGAACTCCGAACAACGCCACTCCCAGCGCCACGGAGACATTTAGTGATTCTTTTTTGCCGTGCATGGGAATCTCGGCAATGACGTCGCACTTTTTTAGAATATTTTTTGGAATTCCGGTGACTTCCGTGCCAACAATAAAAACATTTTTGTTTTTTATTTTCACCTTACGATAATTTACTGATTTTGTATCCTGTTCGATACCGATGATAAAGTAATTTTCTTTCTTGAGTTTCGCCAAAAGCGGAGCGATGGTCT
>DASZPN010000017.1:0-5637 GCA_035549995.1 Minisyncoccota bacterium | reverse complement strand
GTCCAACTTTTTCTCTATAATTTTATTTTTCTCATTCCAGGCGATGTGAATCTCTTCCCCGCTCTTTTTAAAGACCGTTCCGATTTCAAAAATTTTAATTTCTTTCAGGCCAAGAAGCGGTGCGTTCAGTTTGTTTAGTTTCAAGCTCTCCGCAAGCCCGTCCGCCAGGTTTGTCCGCAGGAATTTTTTGTCCGAAGCGGACTCCATCACCTCCACTTCCCCTTTATCCGCAAAAGTGTAAGTCATAACCTCGGAATATCCTTCCGCGAGGAGCTTTTGCCGGGCGGATTGGATTTTGGCGTAAGCTTCGTTGACCTTGGGCTTGAAATCAATCTCCGGAATCTTCGGCTTCACTTTGTCGTAGCCCAAAATCCGGCCGACTTCCTCGGCCATATCTTCTTCAATGACTAGGTCAAGCCGCAGCGGCGGGACTGTTATTCCAAACTTTCCTCCGGAATTTTTGTACTCAAAATTATATCGTTTCAAAATGTCCTCAATCTCGGCGTCCGAAACTTTGAGTCCCAGAATTCGGGAGATCTTTTCCGTCCGGAAAGAAAGCGTCCAGGATTTCCGCGGCTCGGGATAGACATCCACCACGTCTTCAAAATCCATTCCTTCGCTTCGCTCAGGATTTCCGATATCTGCAATTAATGCAGATATCTCCAACATAGCAAAATCCCCCAGCGCCGGCGACAAATCATTTTCAAAGCGCTTGAGCGCGTCCGTAAATATCCCCGCTCCCCGGCCAGTCTTGCGCACAGACACAGGATCAAAATTCGCCACTTCAATAATTATATTTTTGGTATTGCCGTCCACCTCCGCCTTTTTACCGCCCTTCACGCCGGCAATCGCGAGCACATTTTTTTCGTCGGCAATGACCAGGTCCGTCTCCTTCAGATTTACTTCTTTATTATCCAAGGTCGTGATTTTCTCCCCCGACCGCGCCATGCGCACGATGATTGCGCCCTCTACTTTGTCCAAATCAAAGCAATGAATCGGCTGGCCGCAGTCGAACATCGTGATATTCGCGCCGTCCACGGCATTGTTTATGCTCCTCTGCCCGATGGATTCCAGATGCTTCACCACCCAGTCCGGGCTCGGGCCCACCTCTACATTCCTCACGATACGGCCCATATACCGCCGGCATTTATCGGACTCAATTTTTATTTTCAAGTCGGTCGGCTTCCGGGCCGGAGTTTTGTATAAAGGAGAAGGATCCTTGTATTCCAGCCCGAGCAGGGAGGCGAGCTCGCGCGCGATGCCCTGATGGCTGAGCAAATCGTGCGCGCGGTTCGGCAGAATGTTTATATCAAAAATCGTATCGTCGCCCTCTTTTTCAAAACTCTCCACTTCGCACAGGTGATACGTGAAAATGTCCCGCAGTTTTTCAGTGTCGGGCAAATCCGGAACATAAGATTTCAGCCAGGCGTAAGAGATTTTCATATCTTAAAACTGATTCAGCCTTAAATCTCCCTGATAAAAAAGGCGGACGTCGGGGATGCCCCACTTTACCATGGCGATGCGGTCCAGGCCGCCGCCGAAAGCGAAGCCCTGAACTTTTTCGGGGTCCAGGCCGAGGTTCTTGAGGACGTTCGGATGCAGCATGCCGGAGCCCATCACTTCCAGCCAGCGATTTTTCCACTTGAGCCAGACTTCCAGCCCCGGCTCCACGAACGGAAAAAAGCTCGGGCGAAACTCCATCTCCACATCGTCGCCCAGCATTTTTTTATAAAAATTAGTCAGAACGCCTTTCAAGTCCGCGATGGAAATATTTTCTCCCACCATCGTGCCGTCTATCTGGAAAAATTGCATCTCGTGGGTGGCGTCGGTGGCTTCGTTGCGGAAAACTTTGCCGATGGAAATAAACGCGCACGGGATTCTGCCCTCTTTGTTGGCCTTTTCAATCGCCCGCGCGGTCACGTTGGTAGTATGGGTGCGCAGAACAAAAGCCGAGGCCGCGTGCTTTTCCGGATGGTCTGGCCCCGGCGTATGCCGGGGAAAACCGAGGACCTCCGGAAAAGCACCGGCCGAGGCGTCTTTAATGAAAAAAGTGTCCTGCATATCCCGGGCAGGGTGATCCTTGGCCACGTTCAGCGCGTCAAAGTTGTACCACTCGCTCTCAAGCTCCGGCCCCAGAGCCACTTCAAAGCCGAGCTCGGCGAAAAGGCGATAAGCTTCCTCTGCCAGAAGCGAAAGCGGGTGCCGTGTTCCTTTTTGTCCGGATTCTTTTTCCATAATTACATTCCTCTCAATCTGATGTGGCAGACGCCGTTGTCCGAGATGCTCAGGCTGAAATCATTTCCCTCTTTCATCACGTATTTTTCACTGGGGTGGGACTCCTTCGCGCTGCCGTAATAGCCCAGCATCTCGTCCTTGTGGCTGTCGTCCTTGAGATATGCCACGAAGCTCCGCACGCGGGGGTCGTCTTCATCGTAGGACACGCGAATATGATGGATTACCGTGTCGGTCATTTCAATAGCCTTCCCTCTTGCGAAGATAGCACCTGTGTGCGCCTTTATAGATGACGGTAAAATGATGGGCCACGGTAGGGTCGCCCAGGTCGGGTGTTTCGAAATGTGCAAAATTCTCGGAGCTGTTTTCCGCCTCCTTGAAAAAAGCCACTGCGTTGTCCGGATTCTTTTCCAGCCAATGCGCGGCCATCTCTGCTGAATGGCTGTCCGGCTCTATGTCTAAATCCCAATCCCGTATTTCCATATAATCTAAAGAATTAAGCTTATAATAGGCCATTATAACAGAATTTCTGCTATAATGAAGCTTATGAGAAAGAAGAACTACTGGCCGCTCGCAATCACGGTAATTGTATTCGCTCTCCTCGCCTTTTATCTGGGCTGGCTGGACAACGGTCCCCGGCCGCTGTTTTAGCTCTTATAGATTTTACTCAACTCGCAGTACTCGCAGACGGCACCGGATTTGCCGTAGGATTTAAAATGGCATGGGCGGGCAGTCCACTGCCCGGACTTTACCAATTTGTCGTAATCGGCGATATCGCGCACCAAAAGGTCGATGCGTTCCGCGTCGATAAAAGTGCTGTAAAAAGCTTCGCCGGCCGTTTTCGCTTCCACGAATTCCAGGCGCGATTCGGCCACCTCCTTGCCCCATTTTTTGTTTTCCTTCAAAAGATAGGAATACATCGCCAGCTGGCGCAGGTAATCGCTCATCCGGCCTTCCTCGTCTATTTTCTCAATCTCGCTTTTCTTGCGCGCGCCGCCGGTCTTGAAGTCCGTCACCCGCACTTCGGACTTGCCCAGCATTTCAATCAGGTCCACTTTGCCGTAGATAGTGAGATTGGGAAATCTCTCGTCGGCGACGGAGATGCTTTGCTCGTTCTCGCGGTTCTTGGAAATCTCCGGCAAGCGGTTTTTAACCCACTTCTCCACGACGGCAAATGCCTGGCGGGCCAGGTCCTTTTGCTTCTTCTCCCCGCCGAAGCCGGTCTTCTTCGTGCGTACTTCGATTATTTTTTTAATTTCTTCTGCCTTGGGCGCGGCCGCCAGTTTTAAAATCTCATCTATGGAGCCGTGCACGATATTTCCAAATTCCAGGCTCTCCGCCTGCGGCTCGGGCAGCTGCAGCAGATTGCGGAAGTACCATTTCCAGGGGCATTCAAAGAAATTGTTTAGGAGCGACACCGAGACTTTGCGGTCCTCGTAATCCCGGGCCACGATTTTTTTCAAATCTTCCAAATCCGTATTTTTCATCTCCGGCTCCTGCTTGGCCACATAATCCCGCGGGTCCTTTTTCAAAATATTTTCTTCGGTATCGGCGGCGGAGATTTTTTCGAAATGCTCTTCTATATCCGCGACTATGTCCGCCAGGTGGAGCTCCGCCCCGGTCAAGGACTGCTTGGAGTAAGAGAGCGTGCAGAAGCGCTTGGCCCGGGTGATGGCCACGTAGAGCTCGCGCTTTTTCACTTCGCGGTCGGCCTGTTCGGTCCTGGCCTCCAGCTCCTCCGGCAAGGTAAAGCCGCCTTGGCGCGCGCCGTAAAGAGATTTTTCATCCAGATGCGCTATCCAGACAAAGTCGAACTCCAGGCCTTTGGAGCCGTGGAGCGTGAGCACGCGCACGCCCCTGTCCGCGCCGAAGACCGCGATGGGAATATCTTCGCCGTAAGATTCCAGGCGCTCTAGAAATATCACAAAGTCTTCCAGGGTAAGCCCGCGCCGCCGTTCTATTTCAAAAAGCGCCAGGTTGAGCAGAGTTCGGATAGCTTCCACGTTCTCCACCAATTCTTTATGATTTTTCGATTCTGCGAGCAAAAGCTCCGAGCCTACTTTCTGGATAACGGAATAGACGCTCTCTCCCGCCCCGGCCTCCAGCCACCCGCGCAGGCGGGAGAGCCAGGCCATGGCCGGATCGTCGCGCCCGAATAAAGTGGCGTCGCCCTCCGGCGCGGAAAGGAGCGAGAATTCCCGCATATTGTTCGCAAATAGAAACCGGTGCGCGGCCAAGGGCGGCACACCCGAGTACGGATTGAAAAAAGATTTTGCCAGCGCCGGACGGTCCGCGGGCTTCGCCAGGACCGAGAGAACCGCGAGCAGCGCCTGCGCCGCGGCGGAATCGAAAAGATTCGTCTTGTCCGCCGCGGCCACCGGTATGCCCATATCGGCGAGCACGGCCATCGCGCTCCGTGCCTGGCGGTTCTTGGGCACCAGGACGGCGATGTCTTCCGGCGCGAGGCCTTCTTTGATTTTTTTCTTTATCTCCAGGCCTGCAGCTATGATTTCATCCCGGGGGTACTCGGCTTCCACCAGGCAAAGCGGGTGGTTTTCCTTGCTCCGGCTCTCCAGCTTTTCCGGGGTGAGTGAACTCTCCAGCAGCGCATGCGCCGCGTCCAAGATAGCCTTGGTGGAGCGGTAATTTTCCACCAGGGTCACGAGCTTGGCCTTGCCGAACATTGTTTTAAAATTATCGAAAAATTCGAGCGACGCGCCGGAGAATCCGTAGATGAGCTGGCGATCGTCGCCGACCACGAAGATATTCGGCTGTTCCGTACCCTGCCAGACGGCCCGCAAAAATTCATTCTGCACGCCGGAGGAATCCTGATGCTCGTCCACCAATACGTACAAATATTGTTCGCGCATGTAATTGAGCGCTTCCTCGGAATCCTCGACTATATTGACCAGGTACTTGAGGACGTCGTCATAATCCAGCAGGTTCTTCTCGCGCTTGGCGTCCTCATACATCTCATAAAAACGCATCGCTTCCAGGGTGCGGCCGAGGCCTTCGATCCGGCGCTCCGCATCTTTTTTGAGCTCGCCTTTGCGCGCGCCGCGGGAAGACAGATTCTCCGGATCGCTCTCCACGCTTTTGATTTCGGCCTTGAGCATCTTTTCAAAATCTTCCGGGGCAATGCGCTCGCGCTTGAGGAGCGAGATTAGCTCCTTCAAGTCCCGGAAATAGCGCGCGGCGTCCCCGCGCGGGCGGAGATACTGCCAGTCTTCCCCTTCCAGAATCGCATCCGTGAGAGCGATGGTCGCGGCATCATCCATGAGGCCGGGCGCGCGGGCGAGCCCCAGCACGCCGAAATATTTTTCAATAATCTCCAGGCCGAAGCTGTGGAAGGTCGCGATGCGCACCTTGGAAGCCTCCGGGCCTATGTACGTGCGCAGGCGTTGG
>DASZPN010000016.1:0-3631 GCA_035549995.1 Minisyncoccota bacterium | reverse complement strand
AGCAGTGGATATCATCAAAGATCTCGCGCACCGCGGACTGCTTTTCAAAAAAGAAAAATACGAACACTCTTATCCGCACTGCTGGCGCTGCAAGACTCCGCTCATATATTACGCGCGGGATTCCTGGTATATCCGAATGTCTGACTCCTCGGTGAAAGAAAAAATGATATCGGAGAACGAGAAGATAAATTGGGAGCCGGCGCACATACGCGAGGGGCGCTTTGGCGAGTGGCTCCGCGAGGTGAAGGACTGGGCGATTTCCCGCGAGAGATATTGGGGTACACCTCTGCCGGTCTGGGAGAAAGAAGGCGGCGAGCGCACTGTCATCGGGTCGGTCGAGGAGCTCCGAAAATACACCAAGAAATCCGGCAACAAATATTTTGTAATGCGGCATGGCGAAGCGGAGCACAACATAAAAGGTATGGCCAGCGCGGACCCGAACGAGCCGGTACACCTTACGGAAAAAGGGCGCAAGCAGACGACGGCCCAGGCAAAAAAACTTAGAGCAGAGAAAATAGATTTGATTATCGCCTCGCCCTTCGTGCGCACCCGAGAAACGGCCGAGATCGTGCGGACAGGCTTAGGACTTTCCGAAGATAAAATGATTTTCGACGAGCGGCTGCGGGAGATGGATATCGGCAAGTACAATCACGGCACCTGGGCGGAATATCACAAGGATTTTCCAAAGACTGCGGAGAATTTTTTCCGGGCTCCGGAAGGCGGGGAGTCCTACGACACAGTCAAAGGCTGGATGATGGATTTCATTCACGATCTGGAAATCAAATTCCAGAATAAAAATATCCTGATCGTCACCCACGGCGGCCCGGCTTGGCTGCTTGAAGCCGGTTCGCATGGATATACAGCCGAGCAGTCCCTGGAAATGATTCGCGACAAGAAAAGCTTTCAATATCTGCAGAATGCCGAGGCCAAAGAAGTTTTTTACGCGCCTTTTCCCCACGACGAACATTGGGAGCTGGACCTGCACCGGCCCTACATAGATCAAGTCCGCCTGGAAGACGAACACGGCCGGCCGATGACCCGGGTAAAAGAAGTTATGGACGTCTGGCTGGATTCGGGGGCGATGCCTTTTGCCGAAGACCATTATCCTTTTGAGAACAAAAAATGGATTGACGGAGCGGGATATCCGGCGGATTTCATTTCCGAAGCCATAGACCAAACCCGCGGGTGGTTTTACACGCTCCACGCGGTCGGCGCCCTTATGGGCCGGGGCCGGGCGTATAAAAACGTAATTTGCCTGGGGCACTTGCTGGATAAAGACGGCAAAAAAATGTCCAAGTCTCTCGGCAATGTAGTGGACCCGTGGGAGATGATAGAAAAATACGGCGTGGATACTCTGCGCCTGTGGATGTATTCGGTGAATCAGCCGGGCGAGTCGAAAAATTTCGACGAAAAGACTGTGGCGGAGCTTCACAACAAAGTTTTCAACCTGCTCTACAACGTGCTGGCCTTTTACGAGCTCTACCCCATAGCAGAGCAAGCTCGCTACGGGGCGGGCCGGGATTTTCCAAAGCCCAAAAATGTTTTGGATAAGTGGATTTTGGCCAGGCTGTCCGAGTTGATCATTTCGTCCGAAAAAAATATGGATGCATACAAGCTGCTGGAGCCGGTGCGCGCGATTCGAGATTTTATAGATGACCTCTCCACCTGGTATCTGCGCCGCTCCCGCGAGCGCATCAAGGGCGGAGACAAGGACGCTAGGGCGACCCTGCACTTTGCGCTGGAAACACTGGCCAAAATTATGGCCCCCTTTGCGCCGTTTGCGGCCGAAGACCTCTGGCAGAAGCTCAAGAATTCAAAAGATGAAGAGAGCGTGCACCTTTCCGCCTGGCCGCGGGCGGGTAAAATGGATTCCAAAATAATTTCCGATATGAATTCGGCCAGGAATATCGTCTCGCTCGGTCTCAAGGCGCGCCAAAAGGCCGGCATACCCGTGCGCCAGCCCCTCGGGAAAATTTTCACCTCCCCGCTTTCGCTCGGCCGGGAATACCAGGCGATAATAAAAGAGGAACTCAATGTAAAAGAAATCGTGGAGAACAATACGGACAAAAACGACGTGATCTTGGATACCAACATCACTCCCGACCTAAGAGAAGAAGGCGTTTATCGCGAATTGATCCGCGCCGTACAGGACCTGCGCAAGGCCGCTGGCCTGGTGCCCAAAGACCGGGTAATTTTAGAACTCCACTCCGCCGGGCCGGAAGAAGAAGCCTTGGTCGCAAAATTCAAGAGAGAATTTATGAAAGCCGTGGGCGCGGCGGAGCTTAGACTCGCCAGCAATGACGGCACCCTCCTAAAAATCGGCGAGATGGAATTCACGGTGAAAGTAAAAAAGCAGTAGATGAACGCGCAAAATAAAAAACTGGTAATGTTTGATTTTTTCGGGACGCTTTCGAACATCCAGGCGGAATATTTTAATCACGAAGTTCTAAAAAATTCTGTCGTTCAACTTGCCGGAAACTATGCTCTTGCGGTCGTATCCTCGTCTTCGGAAAGTAATATAAAAGATTTTTTAAGCAAAGAAAATATTTTAAGTTATTTCAGCGACATTTGCGGCGCCGGTTTGCTGGACGATAAGGTTTCGCAGATGAAGAAATTGTTGGAGAAATATTCTCTGCTGGCCGAAAATTCAATCTATGTTACGGATACTCTAGGCGATGTAGAAGAAGCAGCGGAGTGCGGAGTAAAATCAGTGGCCGTAACCTGGGGCTTTCATGACCGGCAAACGCTTGAAAAAGGCAGCCCGGCTGCCATCATCGACGACCCGCGGGACTTGGTCCGGGCGGTGGAGAGTGTGTTAAAATAGAATTATGAAGATCAAAAAACTCGGGCATTGCTGTTTGGTTATTGATATAAACGGTACAAGAATTCTGACCGACCCGGGGTCTTTTTCGACCGGGCAGGACGAGGAAAAAAATATTTCCGCCGTACTCATCACCCACGAACATCAGGACCATCTGCATATCGATTCGGTCAAAGCCATTTTAAAAAACAATCCGGATGTAATCATTATTACCAATACCGCCGTAGGAAAAATTTTAGAAAGCGAGGGTATCAAGTATACAAAAGTGGAGAACGAGGAAAGCTATAATTTGAACGGGATAAAAATAAACGGCTTTGGCACCATCCACGCGGAGATTTACGGCGATTACGGCAGGGTGCAGAATACCGGCTACACGGTGAATGAATTTTGTATACCGGGTGATGCCTTTGAAATGCCTCACGAGAAGGTGGAAATTCTTGCTTTGCCTGTTGCGGGTCCCTGGATGCGGGTTAAGGATGCTATAGACTACGCCCAAGCGCTTAAACCTAGGGTGGTTTTTCCGGTACACGATGCAATACTGGCTCCGGTAGCCGCCTTTGTTCCCAAGATGCTTGAACATTTTCTCTCCGAGTCCGGCATAAAAACTAAAGCCATGGAGCTCGGCAAAGAAGAAGAAGTGTAAATGCACCACATATATCACACCGAAGGGTTCATATTATCCAGCCGGAATTTCGGCGAAGCAGGCAGGTATTATCACATTTTCACCCGAGATCTCGGCATGATTGCAGCCAGCGCACAGGGCGTGCGCAAGATGGAATCCAAGCTCCGTTCTATTCTCGTCGACTACAC
>DASZPN010000015.1:0-11626 GCA_035549995.1 Minisyncoccota bacterium | reverse complement strand
GGATAAAGTGTACTTTCTGCCGGTAAATCCTTACTTTGCCGAAAAGGTTATCGCCCGGGAACGGCCGGATGGAGTCTTGCTTTCCTTTGGCGGGCAGACTGCGCTCAATTGCGGGGTGGAGCTGGATAAGCGGGGCGTGTTTAAAAAATACAAAGTCGAAATTCTGGGGAGCCCTATTTCTTCCATCCGGCTTACGGAAGACCGCGAACTCTTTGCCCGGCACCTGGAAAAAATCGGGCTGCCGATTCCGCCTTCCGGCAGCGCCAAGACTCTGGCTGAAGCGAAAAAAGTCGCAAAGAAAATCGGCTTTCCCCTTATGATCCGCGCGGCCTTTGCGCTCGGCGGACAAAAATCCGGCGTTGCGCACAGCGAACCCGAGCTTGAGGAAATAGTGAAAAGCGCGCTGGCGGTGGCCCCGCAGGTACTCCTGGAAAAATACCTGCACCACTTCAAAGAATTGGAATACGAAGTGGTCAGGGACAGTTTCGGCAACACCATCACCGTCTGCAATATGGAAAATCTGGATCCCCTGGGTATTCATACCGGCGACTCTATCGTGGTGGCGCCATCGCAAACTCTGGACAACGACGAGTATCACACTTTGCGCCAGGCATCGATAAACATAGTGAATAGTCTCGGCATCGTGGGCGAGTGCAACGTGCAGTTCGCGCTCAACCCGCACCCGGCAGGTGGCGAGGTGGAGTACTTTGTGATCGAAGTTAATGCCAGGCTCTCGCGTTCGAGCGCGCTCGCTTCCAAAGCCACCGGTTATCCGCTCGCGTATGTGGCGGCGAAGCTCGCGCTCGGAAAAAATTTGATAGACATAGAAAATAAAATCACCAAAAAAACCAGGAGTTTCTTTGAACCGGCGCTGGATTATCTGGTGGTGAAAATGCCCCGCTGGGACCTGGAAAAATTCAAAGGCGCGGATATAAAAATCGGCAGCGCGATGAAATCCGTGGGCGAGGTGATGGCTATCGGCCGCTCTTTTGAGGAAGCTTTGGAGAAAGCGGTGCGGATGCAGTCCGGCAGTTTAGAAAGCGTGACGGATTCCGTTTTCAAAGATGAAAAAGAATTAAAACATTTTCTTCATACTCCCACGCACAAGCGGCTGTTTGCCGTGGCAGAGAGCCTGAGAAGGGGAATGTCCATATTGGAAATTTATAAAATCACCGGCATCAACCCGTGGTTTTTGGAACGCATTGCGAACATCGTCGCCACAGAAAAGAAATTCGCCAAAAATAAAAAGCCGGATTTAAAAACCTTGCTTGAACTCAAGCAGACCGGCTTCTCCGACAAAAAAATAGGCCGCCTCTTGGGCAAGACCGAGTTTGAAGTGCGTAAACTTCGCAAGAAACTCGGCATCGTGCCGGCGGTATTTAATATAGACACGCTGGCGGGGGAGTTTCCGGCCAAGACAAACTATCTCTACCTCACTTACCACGGCAGTCACAACGACGTCCGCCCGCTCGGACGAAACGCGATTGCGGTACTGGGCTCGGGTCCTTATCATATAGGTTCCTCGGTGGAATTTGACTGGTCTTCGGTGCATACGGCGCTCGCCCTCAGGAAGCACGGCAAGCAATCCATAGTCATAAATTGCAATCCCGAAACGGTTTCCACGGATTATGATATGTCCGACCGGCTCTATTTTGAGAATCTTTCCTTTGAGACTGTGGCGGACATTTTTGAATTTGAGCGCGCGGGCGCCCTGGTGATTTCCGTCGGCGGACAGCGCCCGAACAATCTGGCCAAAAAGCTTTCCCGCGAGGGATTCGCCATTCTCGGCACCAGTGCGGAGGACATAGATCGCGCCGAGGACCGCAATAAGTTTTCCGCCTTGCTCGATAAACTCGATATTCTCCAGCCGCATTGGCAGAGCTTTACCAATATGAAGGAGGCCCTTCGCTTTACCAAAAAGGAAGGGTTTCCGGTCTTGGTCCGGCCGTCCTACGTGCTGTCCGGTTCGGCCATGCGGGTTTGCTACAACGAACGCGAGCTGGAAGACTTTGTCGGCCAGGCCGGGCGGCTTTCTCCGGAGCATCCCGTGACAATTTCCAAATATATAGAAAACGCCAAGGAACTGGAATTTGATGCGGTAGCGCAAAATGGCAAACTCATGGTTTACGGCATCTCCGAACACGTGGAAAATGCCGGCGTGCATTCCGGCGACGCGACCATAGTGTATCCTTCCCAGCGGGTGTACGCTTCGACCGAGTTTCAATTGCGGCAGATTTCCAAAAAGATTGCCCGGGAACTTTCCATCACCGGCCCATTTAACATACAGTTCCTGGTCAAAGACAACATTCCTTTCGTCATCGAGGTCAATCTGCGCGCGAGCCGCACTTTCCCGCTCCTGTCCAAGGCGATGAATGTGAATTTCCCGGCGATCGCGGTGGCCAGTTTTTTTGGAAAGGCCAGAAAGCATCAGTATGAATATCCGGGCTTGGTCGTGGTAAAGTCCTCCCAGTTTTCTTTCTCGCGCCTGCTCGGCGCAGACCCGATACTACGGGTAGAGATGTCTTCCACCGGCGAAGTTGCCTGCTTCGGAAAAGATTATGACGACGCTCTGCTTAAATCCATACTTTCCGCCAACAAATTTGATTTCAGCAAGAGGGGCGTGCTGCTTTCTTTGGGCGGGGACGTGAACAAAGCGAAATTCCTGGAAGCGGCCAAGACTCTTTGTGGTCTCAAGTACAGCGTATACGCCACCGAGAACACCGCCATATTCCTGAAAGAGCACGGGGTGCCGGCGAAATTCGTACGCAAGGCCTCCGAGAATTCCCCGAATGTCATTGATACGATAGAAAAGAAGCAGGTGGCCTTCGTGGTAAACTTGAGCAAAGAGTCCAACGGCGCCCTGGTTAAAAAACAGGCGATTACGGACGGCTTCCGCATCCGCCGGGCGGCGGTAGACAACCAGATTCCGCTCTTCACCGAGCTCCATCTGGCCAGAGCGTTCATCAAAGCCCTCGGCCGATACGGACTCGACGAATTGGAAATAAAATCTTATCAGGAATATTTAAACGCTTAGAATTATGCGCCACATATTAAATACAACCCAGTTTTCCAAGGCGGACATAGAAAAAATTCTTTCCGAAGTCCCGGAGATGGAAAAGATATGCCGGGGCGGGAGTGGGGACAAGCCGCTCGAAGGCAAGGTGGTCGCCTGCGTTTTCTTTGAGCCGTCCACCCGAACCAGGCTTTCTTTTGAAACCGCCGCGCTGCGGCTCGGCGCGGGGGTGATTTCGGCGGAAGACGCGCTGGCCAACTCTTCGGTTCACAAAGGCGAAACCATCGAAGATACGGTACAGACGCTTTCTTGCTATGCCGACGCGATAGTGATGCGCCATCCGGAAGCAGGCTCTGCGGAAAAAGCTTCAAGGGTGGCGACCAAGCCTCTCGTCAACGCCGGCGACGGCGCGAACCAGCATCCCTCCCAGGGATTGCTCGACCTTTATACTATAAAAAAAGAACACGGCCGGCTGGATAATATATCCATTGCTTTTGTCGGAGACGTGCTGAACAGCCGGACTCTTCGCTCGCTCGTGCCGCTTCTGCTCCTCTATCCGGATAATAAGTTTTATTTTATTTCTCCCAAAGAGCTCGCTTTACCGGAAGAATACCGAAAATATTTGATTGACCACAAAGCCAAATTCGAGGAGATAAACACCCTGGATGATACTCTGCCGAAAGTGGACGTGCTGTATATGACTCGCGTGCAAAAAGAGCGCTTCCAGAACCCCGCAGACTACGAACGGGTGAAAGATTTTTTCCTGCTCAAGCCGGAACACGTCCAAAAGTTAAAAAAAGATGCAATCATCATGCACCCCTTGCCGCGCGTTAACGAAATTGATCCGGAAATCGACAAAGATTCCCGTGCGGCGTATTTCCGCCAAGCCCAAAACGGCCTGTACGTCCGCATGGCGCTCCTGTGCTACGCGCTGGGGCTTTGATTATTTTTGGCCCTCCAAAAACTTGAAAACTTTTTCGTTGGTTATGACGTTCTCCGCATAAGCGGCGGCGCGCTCGGGGTCCGCGTCTTTGTAATGCTCCAGAATATGTTCCACTTCCTGGGCTACCTCCGTCTCGTCTGCCAGAATTTTCTCCGCGGCGGCGATTTTGTTCAGGACCAGGCCGAGCTTGGCTTTCTTTTCCGCGTCGCCCCGGAAATCTTTGCGCAATTCTTCCGCGCTTTTCTTCAGATGCTTGAGATAGTCTTCAAATCTGAGGCCCATTTGGGAAACATCAGACTCCATCCGGTATAAAATTTTATCCAGCTCCGCTTCCACCAAAAGCTCCGGCATTTCCACTTCGCTTTTTTCGATAATTTTTTCGATCATCTTCAGGCGGGTTTTTTCTTTTTCCATATTTTCTTTCTCGAGCTTGATATTCTCCCGCAGCTTGGTCTTGAAATCCGTCACATCTTTGAATGGTCCGAGCGAACGCACGAATTCGTCATCAAAAGCCGGCAGCTCTTCTTTAACTTCTTCCGCCCCTGCACCTTCCCTGGCCGCTTCGCTCATAGGCTTTCTCGGCGCGCGGGACTTGCGTATGTCCATAATCGTATCCTCCATCTCTTTGTCGGTGACCGTCAAATCCTTGTTTTCTTTTGCCACTTCGGCCAGGATTTTTTTTGCCAGCTCTTTATAATCAGGCAGTTTTACCTCCGGCAGTAGAGCCGTTTTTATCTTGAAACCTAGGGGATTTTTTCTGGCGAGCTTGGTGATGGAAATTTCCGGCCGGCCGATGGCGTCCAGCTTGTGTTCTTCGATAACTTTCGGGTACAGCTCGGACAGCGCCTGACTGGCGGCTTCCTCCAGGATTCTGATTCCCGGCACTTTGGCGAGAAGTATATTTTCTGGCACCTTGCCCTTTCTGAATCCGTCCATCTCGAAAGTCTCGCCGATCTTTTTCAGGGCTTTGTCAAAATATTGCTCGAACGCTTCCGCTTCCAGTTCGCCTTCCAATTCGGCTTCGCTTTTGGGTAATTTCTTTATGTTGATTTTCATTCGCTCCAGTTTATATGCAGGCTCCCTTTTTGTCAAAAAATAAAAGCCGGATTTATTCGGCTTTTATACTCAAGGCTTTTTGTAGGACTATTCCGGTTGCGGAACGGAATCGTCGGAAGGGGACGAAGGCGTGTCGCTGGTGTCCGAAGGGATACCGGAATCCTGCGTCTGCTGCTGTAATTCTTGTTGTTGTTTCTCCCGAAGCTCTTTATCCCTTAGACTGGTTTGCCAGAAATAAATAGCTCCGATGACCAGGATGACAATAATGATGATCGAACCGATAAGAGCTCCGTTTGATTTTTGTTCTGCTGGTTCCATAATCTTTGATTGTCAGTATTATACACCAGATTTAATGAGTCGCGCCAGAGTAATCGGAGTAGGAAGACAGGTCTCGATTATTGTCGTCCGCAGCGCGCACAATAGCCACGAGGGCAAAAGACAGGATCAAGCCGGAGAGTATTATGATGCCTAGGTATCTTCTCATAAATTTATGGCCGCAGTCGCGGTTCTATGATTCCAGCTTGGGCTTGTATTCCTTGTCGTAGCGCTCCGCGCATATTTTGATGACCTTTATTGCTTCGTCCGCGCCGGCAAATTCTTTGACTACGCCGGTGCCTGGCTTCTTGAGTTCTTTGTATTTTTCCCAGAAGTACCTGGTCTCGGTCTCAAAGTACGCGCCCAGGTCTTTGATGCTGTTTACGTGGTCGTTGCGGCGGTCATCCTTGACCACGCCGATGACTTTATCATCTACTTCGCCTTCATCCTCGAATTTTATAACGCCGATAACCCGGATTTCCACCAAGGAACCCGGCACGAAGGATTCGGTAACATTTGCCACCAGTATATCCAAGGGGTCGTTGTCTTCATCCCAAGTCATGGGGATTGCGCCATAGGCGAAAGGGTAGACTATAGGCGAATAACCCACCCGGTCCAGCTTGAGCTGACCGCTCTCGGTGATGAGCTCGTATTTATTCAAGGAGCCGATATTATTTTCGATAATGGTGTTTACAACGCCTTTCTTTTCATCCGCAAAAGGAGGTAATACATGCAAAAGGTTTAGCATGTATTTAGAGGGTTTATGATCTATGTTTGCCATGGAGGAATTATATTATTATTCCTCCTCCTTTTCAACTTTGCCGCTTTCGGACTCAGGTTCCGTGTTGTCCTCAGATTCATCTTCCGGCATTTCTACCTTATCTCCGTCGGTGGAAGCTACGGCCGTGCTGCCGTCGCCTTTGATGTCTATTCTCCAACCTGTAAGCTTTGCGGCCAGGCGCACGTTCTGCCCGCCCTTGCCGATGGCAAGGGAAAGCTGGTCTTCTGCGACCTCCACGGTGGCTTTGTGCTCCTCCTCATTTATTTCAATGGAAAGGACCTTGGCAGGTGATAGGGAATTGGAAACGAATACCTTCGGGTCTTCGGACCAGGGGATGATATCGATTTTCTCTCCGGAGAGTTCCTGGGTCACTGTGTTTACCCGGGTGCCCTTCTGGCCCACGCAGGAGCCGACCGGATCGATGTGCTCGTCGCTGGAATGCACCGCGATCTTGGAACGGGCACCGGCTTCACGGGCGATGGACTTGATTTCCACCACGCCGGCCGCCACTTCGGGTGCTTCCATAGCGAAGAGTTTCTCTATGAATTTCGGATGAGTGCGGGAAAGGCGCAGATTTATGCCGCGCGGAGTGTCCTCTACCAGGTAAAGGTAAGCCCGGATGCGCTGGCCGCGCTGAAAGTATTCGCCGGGAATTTGTTCTTCCACCGGCAGGATGCCGGTGGCCCGGTTGAAGTCCACGTACACGTTGCCACGCTCTATCTTTTGGACAGTGCCGGAAACTATCTCGCCTTCCTTGGTGCCATATTCGTCCATCACGGAAGTGCGTTCCGCTTCGCGGATGCGCTGGATGATGACTTGCTTGGCGGTCTGAGCAGCGATGCGTCCATAGTCGTCCTTTGGCTCGAGCGGGAAAATGATTTCGTCATTCAGCTCGGCTCCCTTTTTGATTTTGCGGGCGTCTTCGAGGAGGATGTGGTGCTCGGAATTGAAACGCACGCGCTCGTCGCCCTCTTCCTTCTCTACATGCTCGTCTTCTCCTTCCTCGCCCTCGTCCATACGGGCGATGGATTCATCTACTACTATCTTTACCTGGTAGAAATCCGTCTTGCCGGTGTCCAGGTCGAACTTGGCGCGGATGATCTGGCCTTTCTTGCCGTAATCTTTCTTGTAGGCGGCGGCCATGGCTTGCTCTATTGCTTCGAGTATCTTCTCCTTCGGAATTTTGCGCTCTTCTTCAAGCTGTTCCAGAGCTGATTTGAATGTTTTTATATCTAGCATATTATTGTTTTTATTTACTATTAAATTTTACTTGCCCGTCCTTAGCTTTCAGCCGAGGAGGGTAAAAAATAAAAGCCCCGTTGCGACAGGACTTACACCAGGCAATATATCATATGCAGCAAGAAAAGGCAACATCTGCCGGAAACCTTATTGCGAGGGTACAACCGTCCGTTATATAATGTACGGGCAATGAAAAAAGTTTTCCTACTCTTGGCTCCCATTATCTTGATTGCGGGGGTTGCGTATGTGCAAGCTGCGACTGTATCCGTGAGCGCAAATCCCGTGAGCGTGGCACCAAACAATTCAAGCGTGGTGAGTTGGACTTCATCCGGTTGGAATGATTCCGCAAACGTCTGGTGTTCATCCAATGCGGGTATTACGACCGGGCCGACCGGAAGCTTCAACACCGGCAATCTAAACCCTTCTACTACTCCTTATACTTACACTTATAATGTCACTTGCCACGAGCCGGAGGGAACCATATCAGCTATACCGTGCACAATTCCGGACGGCGAGTCTGCATGCGATTCTTCGGTTACTTGGACTACCGTTGATCTCTCTACGAACCCGACCGAGGTTACCAGGAACAACCCCAACAACACCCACGTTTCATTTGCCACTTCGGGTAGCAATGCGGCGAATACCGTAAATTACGGCGCCAGTACTTTTTATCTTTATCACAATAGCGTTCTTCTGGGACAAAGCAGTATCGCGGTGGGTTGCGTTTCGGGAGATATCTGGGATGGTTCTAAATGCATAGTTGATAATACGGGCGGCGGCGGCGGAGGCGGCACTGGCGGAGGGGGTGGTGGCACTGGCGGCGGAGGCGGAGGCGGTACTGGCGGTGGTTCCGGCCAAAAACCTCCCGTATACCAGGAACATTAAGCTCATAGATTGAAGGGCTGGCTTACTATAGGCCTTTATCCAAACTCTCGAGATCCATAGAATTTAATTTGGCGTCGATTTCACTCGATGATATGGTCGGGTGCGCGTTCTCTTTTACGTATATCCAGATTGCTCCGGCTATGATAATCACGGCTGCGAAAATTATTCCCATAAGCGCGCCCCTGTGATGGCCGTGCGAATCCGGCTGATTATTTTGCGCTGGCTGTGCTGTTTGTTCTTCCATAAAAATTTAGAAATTTATTATATACGTCGACCGGTTTTATTTTTTATTTGCTCTGTCTGACCGGCACGGATACATCCGCTCCGCCGTTCAGATTCTCTATAATCAGAATAGCTTCATGCAAGTCTTCCCGGGATTCTTTTAGTTCATCGCGGGCTTCTCTGGCGCTCAGCCTGATGGCTGCCCAAAAATCCGGGGTAATAGGGGAAGGATCCGCCGGCAAGCCGAACTTTATATTTTCAATCTTTGCACGGGCTTGGCTCAGAAGTTTCGACGAAGCGGACAATGCGCCTTGAGCCTCAATCATGTTCTTGCCGGATTTCTTCATAGCGTCGATCATATCGCTTACGGCTGATTGATAACTTCCTAGCTCTGATATTATGGTATAAAATTTTGCCGGTACGACGTTCTTTGCTGTGTCATAAAAGCTCTGTTTGTCAGCCGCGCTCGCTTTACTCCAAACAGATTTGCCTGCGCTAGTTTCGGCGGTAAAGGCGGCGTAAGAGGACGCGATGTCCGAGAGTAATGTCTGGCGTGCGGCGTACATGTTGGTATGAAAACTGTCCACAGAAGGCGAGGAAGTTGGCACAGACACATCTGCCCACGCCCAGGGCGGAACAATCAATGCCACACTTGCTACCAAGAGCCCGATGCGCTTTTTCATACAGGGAATTATAGCACTTGCGGTGGCCTGATTTCAAACAATAACTTATGCACAGCCGGCCCGTAGGCATATTTGTGCATACAAACCCGGTTAATGTATAATTGGGATAATGAAAACAATGAGAACCCTGGTTTTATTGTTTGCTATTTTGGCCCTCTCTTTCGCTGGTAATATACTTGCCAGCACATCTTCCGGCTCGGTAACTGTGACAGTAAACCAAGCTGGGCCTACGGCTACGCTTACCAGCACTCCGGTGCCGATAACTGTATCTTGTTCTGTTCAGCAAGGATATGCAAACGGAGGTTTCGTAAATTATCAGGTCTATGCTTATCTATCTTCCCCGTCGACTTCGGATCAGGATATCGCCGTTACATATAACTATACGTGGCTCGATGGTGCGCATAACAATGTTACAGACAGTGTCACTATACCGGCGGGTAGCACCAGTGCCTACACTGACAAGTCCCTCAGTCCTGAAAGCACTGGTAACGGTAGCCCGTTTAGCGCATCTAATGTAACTTGCAATCCCACCTCTGTTTCCCCCTCCACATATAAATTAACCTGGATTTCCACCAACGCCACTTCTTGCACCAGCCCGGGATTTGCCACCGGGAACGCAACCTCCAATAATACCGGCGTACCTGTGACTCCTTCCGTGCAGACCACGTATACCATCACTTGTACCGGTCCCGGCGGTTCGGCCAACTCCTCGGTCACGATAGGTCCGCCTCCGCCTCCGCCATCTGTATTTGTCTCAGCTAGTCCGAGTGCCATAATCACCGGAGGATCCAGCACCATATTTTGGAATGTAAGCAATCAAACTTCTTCCTGCACGAGCTCTCAGATATCGACTGGCAATCAAATTTCGGGCAGCAGAACAGTGAGCCCTACGTCGGATACCAATTACGTGGTGACTTGCACCGGCCCCGGCGGAACCGGCTCGGGGAGCGCTTTAGTGACAGTGTCTGCGGGAGGAAATCTGATATCATCTCGCCTGGGAACTTCTGACCAGGATATATGTTCGGCTAAATACAAAAATTATTATATAGCTCCGCCTTATGTTTTCTTCAGTTCTGGTGCGAGTGTGTACTATGATGCCGCTGTATCAAACCCTGTCGTTGGTTACTTTTTGATAACTGATACAGATGGCAGCGTGTATAACCTGCAGAACAATATAATCGGTTTCCCCACTGGACAACTGTGCCCTTAATTTTGATTTCGGTATGAAAAATAAACTAATAGCGGCACTTGTATTGATTTTGGTTGTAGTTGCCGGCTATTCGTATTCTCCCAAGGCAGATGCTGCAAATACCGTCACCGTTACAGCTTCACAGAATCCGATCACCGCGGGAGGCTCGACTATCATTTCCTGGAGCGCGAGCGCAGGGGCGACCTCTTGCACAAGCTCTCAA
This sequence comes from Minisyncoccota bacterium, assembly GCA_035549995.1. Lineage (GTDB taxonomy): Bacteria > Patescibacteriota > Minisyncoccia > Phycocordibacterales > UBA9973 > UBA9973. The sequence goes on along the minus strand of DASZPN010000015.1, from coordinate 1,077 downwards.
TTCACTGTGACTGGAGGCGCAACTTCCGGCAGCGTGACTCTATCGCCGGCGGCCACCACCACTTACACTGTCACTTGTACTTGGCCGGATCCGCCCGCCACGCCGACCGGCCTCACGGCTACGGCCAGCTCGTGCGGAACCGGTACTATCAATATATCCTGGTCTGCTTCCTCCGGCGCAACAAGCTATACGCTCAAGGATGGAGCTACCGCCATTTATACCGGGTCCGGAACATCATTTGCACATACCGGGCTGACGGCAGGATCGAGTCATAGTTATACAGTTCTGGCTACAAATTCCGCCGGATCTTCGGCAGCTTCGGCCGCCAAAGTTGCGACCGCGCCGGCGACTTGCCCGGTGCCCGTCGTCACCCTTACTGCCAATCCGACCTCCGGCACTGCCGGCGTCGTGAACCCTACTCTTACCTGGAGCGCTACCAATTCTCCTACTTCCTGCACCGCCAGCGGCGACTGGTCCGGCACCAAGGCTGCCAGTGGCTCGGCCGCGCAAGGAGTGCTTTCGACCGTAAAGACATATACTTATACGCTTACGTGTGCGAATTCCGGAGGCACGAGTGCACCTCAGAGCGCGACCGTCGTAGTGTCTGCGGCTATTCCTCCCACTCCCACCGGCCTCTCCGCGACCCCGGGCGCCTGTTCTTCCGGCGCCATATCGCTATCTTGGAGCTCTTCTTCCGGAGCTACCAGTTATTCTCTGAAGGACGGGGCTACCGTGATATATACCGGTTCCAGTACTAGTTATTCTCACACAGGCCTTACCGCCGGTTCCAGCCACAGCTACACCGTAGCGGCTACTAATTCTTCCGGCACTTCTTCTTACTCAAGCGCGGTGGGAGCGACTGCGCCGGTTCTTTGTACTTACACCGTCACCGCCTCCGCCGGCTCGGGTGGAACAATTTCGCCCTCCTCCAGGTCAGTCACTTCGGGTTCCACCACCACTTTCACCGTCACCCCTAACTCCGGCTACACCGCTTCGGTCGGCGGCACCTGCGGGGGAAGTCTATCCGGCACCACTTATACTACCAATGCCATCACTGCCAACTGTACGGTGGTCGCG
>DASZPN010000014.1:0-1957 GCA_035549995.1 Minisyncoccota bacterium | reverse complement strand
CCAAGCCGAGCAAGCCGAAATCCAAAGAGGTTTCCTCCCCCAAGGGCATGCGGGATATCATTGGTGATGATTTTTACGGCTTCCAGGGATTTTTTGAAAAAGCCCAGGAGGTGGCCGTATACTACGGCTTCAAGCCGATCGAGACCCCCGTAATGGAATACGAAGATACTTTCACCACCTCCATCGGCATCGGCACAGACATTGTGGACAAGGAAATGTACACGCTCAAGACCAAAGGCGGCGACCACCTGGCCCTCCGGCCGGAACACACTGCCCCTCTCATGCGCGCGTATATCGAGCAGGGTATGCAGACCTGGCCCCAGCCGGTTATGTTTTACCAATACGGCCCGATTTTCCGGCACGACAAGCCCCAGCGCGGCCGCTACCGGCAGTTTTACCAGTTTGACCTGGATGTGCTCGGCAGCGACAAAGCCATAATGGATGCTCTGGTCATCAAAGCCGGAGTCAGCATATTGGAAGAAGCCGGTGCGGCAAATCTGGTAGTAGACATCAATTCCATCGGGGACAAGGAATGCCGGGGCGCCTATCTGCGGGAGCTGACAGCGTATTACCGCAAGCACATCAAAGACTTGGCTCCCATCGACCGTGAACGCCTAAAGACCAATCCCCTGCGCATCCTGGATTCCAAGGAAGAAAAAACCGTGGCCATAAACGCGGACGCCCCGGACTCCATCAGCTACCTTTGCGCAGCCTGCAAGAAACACTTCAAAGAAGTGCTGGAATACCTGGAAGAAATGGGCATTGCTTACAATATGAACAAGAACCTGGTCCGCGGACTTTCCTACTACACGCGCACGGTCTTTGAAATATATTCCGACGCGGGCGTCGAAGGCGAAGGCCCGATGCAGATAGCCTCTGGCGGGCGTTATGATTATCTGGCCCGGCAGCTCGGCTCAAAGCGCGATGTGCCGGCGGTCGGCTTTTCCGTAGGCGTGGACCGGGTAGTATCCGCTCCTTGGTACAAAAAACTCTCGCCCAGGATAATCAAAAAGCCCAAGATGTATTTCATCCAGCTCGGCACCGAAGCCAAGCTAAAGAGCCTCAACATCATCGAAACTTTGCGCAAAGCGCACGTACCCATCGCCCAATCCTTGTCCAAGGATTCCCTGGGCTCACAGCTCGCAATCGCGGAAAAACTTGCCATCCCTTATGCCATCATATTCGGAGTAAAGGAAGCCCTGGATAATACGGTGATCATACGCAATATGTCCAACCGCTCGCAGGAAACGGTAAAACTCGCAAAGCTCCTGGAGTATTTGCGCGAGATCAAGTAAAAATGCTGAAAAAAATTCTGCAAAAGGACCAGAAAGTGCTGCGCGAACACGCCAAAGAAGTGCCGGTGCGGGAAATCACTACGCCAAAGATAAAGAAAATTTTAAAGGAGATGTCCCTGGCCCTGGCCAGCCAGTCCGACGGCGTGGCCATCGCCGCGCCGCAGATCGGGTATTCCCTGCGAATCTTCGTGGTTTCCGGAAAAATTTTCCGGGAGGATTTCGCCAGAGAGCGCTCGGAGCGCATGGGCGGCGGACCGGCCGAAGCCGGCGCAGAAAGCACACCGGAAGATCTGATATTCATAAACCCGAAAGTCACCAAGCTCTCCCGTGACAAAGAATGGCTGCCGGAGGGATGCCTGTCCGTGCGCTGGCTCTACGGCAAAGCCTTGCGGAGCAAAAAAGCCACCGTCGCCGCCTACGACCAGCACGGTAAAAAATTCACCCGCGGAGCCTCCGGCCTCTTGGCTCAGATATTTCAGCACGAGACCGATCATCTGGATGGAGTGCTATTCATAGATCACGCCAAGGACATCCGGGAAGAAAAACCGGCCAAATAAAATGGATACAAACAAAATAAAATTCGCTTTTTTCGGCACGCCGGACGTGGCCAGCGAAACTCTGGATATCTTAAAGAAACACGGCTTCCTGCCATCGCTCATAAT
>DASZPN010000013.1:0-2333 GCA_035549995.1 Minisyncoccota bacterium | reverse complement strand
CACCGAAATCGAAACGCCGCTTCTCACCGAATCCACCCCGGAAGGCTCCCGCGATTTCGTGGTGCCTTCGCGGCTCAACCCCGGGAATTTTTATGCCTTGCCGCAATCGCCGCAGCAGTACAAGCAGCTCCTGATGGCGGGCGGGTTTGAGAAATACTTTCAGATAGCCCGCGCTCTCCGCGATGAAGACTTGCGCGCCGACCGCGGCTTTGAGCACACCCAGATAGATATCGAGATGTCTTTCGTGGAAATGGAAGATGTTATGAATATGGTGGAAAATATGATAACCACAGTCGTGGAAAAAATGGGCTTTAAAATAAAAGAAAAACCTTTTCCGCGGATAACCTATGCTGACGCAATGGAAAAATACGGCGCGGACAAATTCGATATGCGCACCGAGGAAGAAAAAAAGACCGGCGTTTTGGCCTACGCTTGGGTGGTGAACTTTCCGTTTTTTGAAAAGACCGACGACGGCAAGTGGACTTTTACCCATAATCCTTTTTCCATGCCTATTCCGGAACATATTGATTGGCTTATGAAGGGCGAGAATATAGAAAAAATCCTGACGACCCAATACGACCTGGTCTGCAACGGCTATGAATCCGGCGGCGGCTCTATCCGCGCGCACAAGCCGGAAATACTGGAAGCAACCTATAAAGTGATGGGTTACACGGCGGAGGAAATCAAAGACAGGGTAGGGCATATGCTGGAAGCTTTTAAATACGGCACTCCTCCGCACGGAGGCATCGCGCTCGGCGTGGAACGGAATCTGATGAATCTGACCGGCGAATCATATCTGCGCGAGGTGGTGGCTTTCCCGATGACCCGCGGCGGGCGGACGGCGGTGATGAACGCACCCAAACCTTTGGAACAAGAGCAATTGAAAGAGCTTGGAATTGAAATCAAGAAAAAATAGGAATGATTCAAGTCAAAGACCTCATCAATGAAATAGGCGCGTTGTCATACTTGGGGATGTGGTTGGTGGCGATATTGGCAAACGTGGTGATTCCGGTGCCGGAAGAAATAATCTTGCTAGCTTTCGGCTACTTGGCCGGAACTCCGGCGGTGAGCGGATTGATACTGGCGCCATTGGTGATTTCCGGGCTCTTGGTTTCGGATCTTTTGATGTATTTTTTCTCCAAACGCGGCAATCGTTTTCTAAGTATGTTTTATGATCGCGTCTTCGCGAAACAAATCGAAAACCGTCGCGAATGGATAGAGCGGCATATGAACAAAGTGATTTTCTTCTCGCGGTTTATGTTGCAGCTGCGATTCCTGGGCCCGTTTTTGGCTGGACAGAAACGGGTGCCGGTCAAAAAATTTTTTATGTTGGATTTTCTGGCGCTGATGGTGTACGTGCCTATCTATATGGCCATCGGCTGGTATTTCCACAGCCGTATTGATTACATTGCGGATGGCGTGAATGAAGTTAAAAACGTAGTCATCGTTGTCCTCTTGATCTTTGCGCTTGTTTGGCTAGTACGTTTTTTCCGCAAATGGCTTCTAAAGATGAACACCGGCATAAAACCGAAAGATGAAGGAAAGGATTGAAATTCTCGGGAAAATTATTCACGGCCGCGGCTACGGCCGGACTATCGGTTTCCCGACTCTAAACCTTGACCGGCGGCAATTTTCGCGCCTAGCAAAAAAACCGAAGCTCGGGGTTCATTCAGGCAAAGTATTTTTGTCGGGCAGGGAATATCGGGCCGGCGTAGTCATAGGTCCGTTAGACCGGCGAGGATTGCCCAGGGTAGAGGCGCATCTTATTGGCTTTAAAGGCAACGCTTACGGCAAGATGGCTGTGATTAGGCTCGGTCGATTCATTCGCCCTTTTAAAAAGTTTAAGACAGAAAAAGAACTCATTGTCCAGATACAAAAGGATCTGCGCAAGTGCTAAAGTATTTTTATGGAGACAAATCAAGAGCCGGTTTTGGAAGATAAAAGCAAAAGGTCCCTGGCGGGGCCGGTTTTGGTAATTATAGCGGCCGCGCTGTGGGCCCTTGACGGGCTGATCCGCCAGCACTTGTACACCCTGCCGCCGATAACGATTATTTTTTTTGAGCACGTGATAGGGTTTCTGGTCTTGGCGCCGTTCATCTGGCGCAAAGCTCTCCGCATCCGGCTGTCCGGAAGGGATTGGTGGCTCCTCATACTTATCGCCGCGCTCTCCGGCCTTCTCGGCACGCTTTGGTTCACCGCGGCGCTCGGCCGGGTGCACTTCATTACCATCTCGGTGGTATTCCTCCTGCAAAAACTTCAGCCGATTTTCGCAATCTCCACCGCGGCGATTTTCCTTAAAGAAAAATTACACAAGGATTATCTGATTTGGGCGG
>DASZPN010000012.1:0-4756 GCA_035549995.1 Minisyncoccota bacterium | reverse complement strand
CAAGACTCTCTTGGCGCGGGCGGTGGCCGGGGAGGCCTCGGTGCCGTTCTTTTACCTTTCCGGTTCGGAATTCGTGGAGATGTTCGTGGGCGTGGGCGCCTCCCGCGTGCGCGACCTATTCAAGATGGCCAAGCGCGCCGCGCCGGCGATAATCTTTATAGACGAAATCGACGCGGTCGGCCGCACCCGCGGAAGCGGCTTTGGCGGCGGCAACGACGAACGCGAGCAGACCTTGAACCAAGTCCTGGTGGAGATGGACGGCTTCGAGCCGACGGACAAAGTGATAGTGATGGCCGCGACCAACCGGCCGGACGTCCTCGACCCTGCGCTTCTGCGCCCCGGCCGCTTTGACCGCAAAGTCGTGCTGGATCTGCCGGACCGCTTTGAGCGCGAGGAGATTTTGAAAATTCATGCGCTGAAAAAGCCTCTGGCCGAAGACATCAATCTCAAGCTCGTGGCGGAGCGCACTTCCGGATTTTCCGGCGCGGACTTGTATTCGGTCATGAATGAGGCGGCGATATTGGCCGCCCGCGAGAATCGCAAAAAAGTTTTCCAATTCGACTTGATTCGGGCCATCGAAAAAGTAATGCTCGGCCCCGAGAGGAAGAGCCACCTTCTCACCAAGAAAGAAAAGAACATAACCGCTTATCACGAAGCCGGGCACGCGCTGGTGGCTTCGGTCCTGCCGAATGCCGATCCGGTGCACAAGGTTTCTATCATCGCCCGCGGTTCCGCCGGCGGCTACACCCTCAAGCTCCCCTTGGAAGACCGCAAACTCCAATCCAAAAAAGAATTCATCGACGACATCGCCATGGCTCTCGGCGGATACGTTGCCGAGGAGATGATTTTCGGCGATATCACCACCGGTCCTTCCAGCGATCTCCAAATGGCGACCAATCTCGCCCGGGCTATGGTGACTCGTTTCGGCATGTCCGATGCGATCGGGCCGATAGCGCTGGCCGGTTCCCCGGTGGTCGGGCCATTCGGCGAGCAAGTGGAGAGGGAACATTCCGAGGCAGTCAGCTCCAAAGTGGATGCGGAAGTTTCCCGCATCATAGACGAAGGCATGAAGACCGCGGAGAGAGTTCTGCAAGAGCACAAGCCGGCCCTGGAAGCCATCGCGGCCAAATTGATCGAGGTGGATACTCTGGAGCAGGAAGAATACGAGAAAATAATTATCGCCCACGGCATAATGCCGAAGAAAAAGGAAGAACCGGCCAAGCTCGAAGTGGCGGCTTAGTTTTGCCAAAAATCCGGCGATTTTGTATATTTGAAATGCTCGACTCCGTCCTTAGCTCAGCTGGTTAGAGCACAGAGCTTATACCTCTGGGGTCCTTGGTTCGAATCCAAGAGGACGGACAACAAATATTATTATCCCCACCCTCGGTTCCCCATTGCCATGCTAAAATTAAGGCAGTTTAAACTTACCAGCCTTAATCTAATTACATGTCCAATATGCGCAAATTACACGAGTCCCTGGAGCAAAAGCTGTCCTGGTACCGCAAGTGGCACCAGAACCCTACCTCGAACGTAGTCCACTTCGCCTTCCTATTCCTCTTTGTAGTGATGATGGTCGGCATCATTACTACCTTCTCCGGCAGCCGCGCCGCAGGGAATACTTACTATATGTCTCCGACTGGTTCGGATAGTAATCCGGGAACGATCTCCGCACCTTTCAAAACACTCACAAAAGGATGGTCCGTTTTGAATCCCGGCGACACGCTGTACGTGCGGGGAGGAACTTATCCAATGACTGCGACAAATTACTTAGCAGGCAAAAGCGGTACCTCGACCAGCATGATCAACGTTTTTAACTACAATGGAGAAAAACCGGTTTTTGATTATTCCAGCGCCGCGCAATCAAACACCATTGTCGGTATTCTTTTGGAAAATGATTCTTATGTTCATATCAAAGGACTGCACGTTACCAACTTGCCTCAAACCTCAGGATCATACTACAACTATGGCGGCGCGCTTTGGACGCATGTAAATAATAGTATTGTAGAAAATTGCGAATTTGATCACATCGGCGGTGACGGCTTTACTATCGGAGACAACAATAACAACAACTTGATTCTAAATAATGACACTCATGACAATGCGGATCCGCTCAGCCCTTCTCCATACAACGGTTCAAACGGGTTCTCGATGACCGCGCAGACAACCGGTGGCAACAATACATTCAGGGGCAATCGTACATGGTGGAACAGCGACGACGGATTTGATGGATTTGGCACGACGGTTCCGATTATTTATGACGGCAACTGGTCATTTTGGAACGGATATATTCCCGGCACCTTTAATCGCCCTGCGGGCTATAGCGGAAATGGAGTCGGATTCAAACTGGGACCGGGAGGCACGAGTTCAACGACCCAAAACCTTAGAACGTACACGAATAATGTGTCGTTTGAAAATTTCTTAAACGGCTTTGATCAGAACTTTGCTTCGGATAATGATACCTTCCAGTCCACGCTCTATAACAACACTGCATTTGGCAACGGACGATTGCCCGACGGCACCATAGTCAATCCATCGAGTGTCGGCTTTAATTTCGGCAATCATACAGAAATAAATACTCTGAAAAACAATCTCTCTTATAAAAATGGTGATGGTTCCAACGGGGCGCAAGCATTTGTTAATACCCAGTCAACTCAAAGCAATAACTCCTGGCAATTACTTTCCTCGGGCAACAAGACAACACTTACCGACGCTGACTTTGCATCGGTGTCTTCCGCTGGAGCCAATGGCCCGCGTCAAGCAGACGGCAGTTTGCCGGTGCTAAGTTTTATGAAACCGGTTCAGGCATCAGAGTTTATAAATATAGGTGTTAATATCGGGCTCCCATATGCCGGCTCCGCTCCTGATTTAGGCGCTTACGAATACAATAGCAATACTCCTTTATCCGACACCACCGCCCCCGCCGTCTCCATCACTTCGCCCCAGAGCGGCTCCACCGTCTCCGGCACCATCCCTATCTCCGCCAACGCTACTGATGACACCGGGGTAGACCACGTGGACTTCTACCAGGGCTCTACTCTAATCTCCGGAGACTCTTCTTCTCCTTACAGCGTAACTCTGGACACTACCACCCTCGCCAACGGTTCCTACACTCTCTCTGCCCGGGCTTATGACGCCGCAGGCAACAGCGGGACTTCCAATTCCATGACCGTTACTGTCAACAATGCAATCGTGCCTCCACCCGATACCACTCCGCCCAGCGTCTCTCTCACCGCTCCTTCCGGAGGCTCCACCCTAAACGGCCTGGTCACTATCTCCGCCAACGCTACTGACGACACCGGCGTATCCCAGGTATCCTTCTACCAAGGTTCTACCCTGATCGACACCGACACTACCGGCAGCCCTTACTCCATCACCTGGGACACTACCGGCCTTGCCAACGGCACTTACACCCTCACCGCCCGGGCCACCGACGCGGCAGGGAATACCGGCACTTCTTCTTCCGTCAGCGTCAATGTGAACAACGTAGTGGCGCAGCCGGTTACTTATCCCGGTACTGCCATAAATACTTCTCAAGCGAGCTCGGATTCCGGCTACTCTTATATCATTACCCTAAATGCCGGTACCGCGGACAGCTTGTCCAATTTGACTGCCTCTACCTTGCAACTGTATGAAAACGGGGCAGCGCTTGGGCCGGCCCACGCGGCTCATGCAGATATCCGCACCTATGGGGCCGGGCGCTACAGCTACTGGTCCGACGGCACTAGTAGCGCGCTCTATTTCTCGAGCTCGGACAATACAGACCCGAGGACCAATGGCAGAACGTATTCTTATGTCGCAAGCAGTTCCACTTCGAGCGGCAGCAACGGTTCTTCGGGCACTACTGTTACCCCGCCTCCGCCCGCTCCCGCCGCTATCTCCGTAGGTTCCAAAGTGGCCACCACCGCCAAAGTCACTGTGCGCTACAGCGCCACCAACTATTCCTGGCGAACCGGCACGCAGAAATCCGGCGCGACCGGCACCGTCACGGCCGGCCCCACCACTGCAAGCGGCTACACCTGGTGGAAAGTGAACTTCACCAGCGGCGCGGACGGCTGGGTGCAGGAGAACTATTTGAAGCCGCAGTAGAAACTATTCAAAGTGAAATTCTTCGGATCTTTCTTTTGTTCTCGCTTTGAGCAAGGGATACTTTGAAAGCTCCGGGTCTTCGGCAATCAGCCGGATAGCTTCGGTACGCGCCGCCTCCACCATTTTAATGTTCTTGATTGCCTCCATGCCCAGGTCCGAGATGCCCCATTGCTTGCCGCCGGAGAGTTCGCCCGCACCGCGGAGCGCGAGGTCCAGCTCGGCGAGCTCGAAGCCGTTCTTGGCGTTTTTTATGGCCTTCAGGCGCTCCAAAGTCTTGCCGGATTTTGCCTCAGCAAATATGTAGCAGTAGGCCTGATGCGTGCTGCGCAGAACCCGGCCGCGCAGCTGGTGCAGCTGCGCCAGGCCGAACCGCTCCGCGCCTTCGATGATGATGACGGTCGCGTTCGGCACGTTCACGCCGACTTCCACCACCGAAGTGGCGACCAGAATATTTATTTTGCCTGTGGCAAAATCGCCCATTACGGCCTCCTTTTTCTCCTTGCTCATTTTCGAGTGCAAGATGCCGATTTCATATTCGCGGAACACTTCCTTTTTCAGGCGCTTGGCTTCGGCGGTGACGGATTTCATTTCCAACTTCGCGGCGGACTCGGTTCCCTGTAAATTTTTTCCGCTGCGCCCTTCGCCTCCGGCGCGGGACCCTCGCGATAAA
>DASZPN010000011.1:0-6350 GCA_035549995.1 Minisyncoccota bacterium | reverse complement strand
TTTTAAAAAAAAAGCCGCCGGCGCCAATCCGCCGCGCGCGCTCTTTGAGAGTGCGCTGCGTTCCGTCACAGAAAAAGGCGCGGAGCGTATTACAGGAGAGAAGGCAGACGTGCCTTCGCCATATTACAAGTTAACCTTCAGTAAATTTATGAAAAAAGCAGTTTACATAGGTGTGCCCATAGTGGCGGTACTCTTGATTGCGGTAGCCGTCGCTCATAGGTCGAACAAAACCCCCGAAGTCGCAATGAATTCCCAGGAGACTTCTTCCTCGGAAGCGCCCTCGGCAGTCTTGCCGCAGGACAAAGTCACCAAGGATTCCTCGATAGACTCCATCGCCGCCAGCTTTGCCGCGGATGCGGATGCGGATGCCAGCGCAGCGGACCAGTCCTCCGAGGACCAGGAGCTTGAGAGCGACCTCAATAATTACAATGATTTACAGACATACGGCTATGAAAACAATCTTTAAAAATACGGTCGCCGGAGGAATGCTCGCCCTCCTTGCGACTCTGACCCCAGCTGGAGCTTTTGCCGCAGGCCTGGGAGTATCCGCCACGGGCAGCGTTTCCGGTACGCCCGGAGGGCTCGGCGCTAAAATCGGAGTGAATGTTTGTGCGAGTATTGATACCCGCGCGGACAAGTTTGTCCAAAATATCTCGGACAAGACCGGCAAGTTTGGCACCAGGCAGAGTGACCGCGTCGCAAAGATAGACCAAAACCGCCAGAATCGCGACGAGAAGCTGGATACCTTCCGCCAGAATCGCGACACCGCTCACGACACCCGCTACGCCGCGCTGGAGGCCAAGGCCACGACTGATGCGGAGAAGGCCGCCGTGGCGCAGTTTGAAGCGGACGTGAATGCCGCTGTCAGCACCCGCCGCGACGCCATCGACGCCGCCATCAAGACTTATCGCGACGGAGTGGACAATCTGATCGACACCAAGTTCGCCTCGCTCGACGCCGCGGTATCCACCCTTTCCGATAGCATCAACGCCGCCATCAGCAAGGCCAAGGACGACTGCGCGAGTGGAGTGGCGGGAGCGACCGTGCTTGCCGACCTCAAGGCGAGCATCAAGGATGCCCGGACCACTTTCCAAAGCAATCGCCAGGATGCTCAAATCAAAACAGAGCTGCAAGCCTTGGTTGACGCCAGGAAAAAAGCTGTGGCCGATGCGGTAGCGACCTTCAAGACATCTCTCGCCGCCGCGACCGCCAAGCTCAAGGCCGCCTTTGGCGCGGATGCAGGAGCCAGCGCCAGCACGAACGGCACCAGCACCAGCGCAGACGTGAATGCCAACGCGGATGTGAACGCCGGCACGGGCGACAATCAGTAAGAAAATTGCCGAATAGGCAAAATAAAAACAGCTATGACCTTTGTTGGTCCAGCTGTTTTTATTTTGGTTAAAAATTTTTTTTACGACGGATCCTCTATAAATCCGTAGGTTTGTCTTTCGGGCTCGCTGTCTATGCTCCTTATTCTATAATCTATTGCCGCCAGCTCGTTTCGCTTGCTGTAAGTTATCCTCATAACTATTGCTGAAAGGCCTTCGGCCAACAGAATAGGGGGCCGGCAAAAACCCAGGACAAAATCAACGATACCCTCCCTGCCATACTCGGGAAGCTTCAGTATACTTCTGCCTTTTGTGTCCAGATAGTACAGAGTGCTGTATAACTCTCCCGGTTCGACCAGGGAGTACACGCCCAGATCGGATATTATTGCGCTATCCAATCTTTTGTCGGCTTTTGCCCTGAAGAACAGGTAATCCCGGGTTCCGTCTATGTACTTGTTTTTCGACAGATACATAAATCTGGTGAAATTGGCATCGCACCTTTTTGGAATTCCATTGAAGAAACTCACTACATTTGCGATTCCATTGCTTCCGTCTCTTATGAATCGTGCCTCTATTGAGGTGATTCTTTTACCTTCGTAGCTTTTAAAGCCGCTTAAGGTTAGTAAATTCTCTCTCATAATTTCAAAGTTTTTTCTTACTTTAGTATATGATTGGTATTTGTCAATCTTGCCGCCGACGCAGACCCTTGAACAAAAGGAGTTTTTGGAGTAATCTGGGGCTTGTGGAATATTGCCCCGATCGCCTTGCTCATGGATGAGCATCGACGATTCCAGCAAAGCTGGATTGGGGCAAAAATAAAGCAGTTTATTTTTGCCAGATCGTCTAATGGCCCGCCTCGCGTCGACGAGCGAACGCGAGTCGAGGCGGGTAGGACACGGTTATGACTTATTTTCTTTATATTTTAAAAAGCGAGGTTTCAAATAAAAGTTATACGGGTATAACTAATAATTTAACGAGAAGATTAGCAGAGCATAATTCCGGCAAACATTTTTATACCAAACGGCATCGTCCCTGGGTAATGATTTATACCGAAAATTATGCTAGCCTGTCAGAGGCAAGGAAAAGAGAGAAATACCTTAAGTCTGCCGCGGGCAGGAAAGTTCTTAAGAATATATTTGAAAATCAGTAATCATCGGCAGAGCTGCCAGATCGTCTAATGGTAGGACACATCCCTCTGGAGGATGTTATCTTGGTTCGAGTCCAAGTCTGGCAGCCCTGCCTGTGATGACCGTCTAATGGCCCGCCTCGCGTTGACGAGCGAACGCGAGTCGAGGCGGGCCAGCCTCGACTAGACGTCGAGTCTAGGCGGGTAGGACGCATCCCTCTCTGAGAAGGGAAAAGAAAATGAATTTATTTAGAAAAACCGCCGAGCAGTGAGATTCAAAGTCTAGCAGTGGTCTAGGGTATGGTTTTTATATCAAGGTTCATCAAAATAGTTTATAATTTATTACTATGATCACAAAAGCTGAAATATTAGAAAAAATTAGAGAGTGGGCTGAGAATAATGGTAAAACCCCAAGCGAAAAAACTTTTTACGAATACACCGGAATTGGTATTTATGATTTACAGAAGTGCGGTTATGCTTACTATGGTGAACTTGTACAGGAAGCAGGATTACCTCCAAATAAATTTGATAAAACTAAATATAGCGAAGAACAATTATACGACATGTTTATAAAAGTGTTACGAGAGAAGGGGAGATGGCCAACTAAAGGAGATTTGGATGTAAAACATCACATAGATTCTAACTTTCCACCCTCTGCAACATTTTACAAAAAGCTTGGACTTGTTAGTATAATGGCTGAACGTATTATTAAATATTTAAAAAATAAGCCAGGATATGAAGATGTAATTACAGCGTGCAAGGCGGTTATAGATAAATCAAATAAAGCAGATGAAGTGACTGAGGCGAAAAATAACGAAAGAATTGGGGAGGTTTACCTTTATAAATCTGGAAATTACTATAAAATTGGAAAAACTTTCGATATTGTACGCCGCGGAAAAGAAATCCGCCTAGAGTTACCAGAGAAACTAAATCTAATACACTCGATAAAGACAGATGATCCTAGCGGCGTAGAATTATATTGGCACAAAAGGTTTGAGTCCAAAAGAAAAAATGGAGAGTGGTTTAATTTAAATACTGCAGACCGAACTGCTTTCAAAAGATGGAAGAGAATATATTAGTGCTCGAAATGCATCGTTTTGGTAATCTGAAATCTGTGAATCATGGCAGGGGGAGCAAAGTATCGTATTATGTGGTTCTAGTTTAGGGCCGTCAGCCCGCAAGTTTGATATAATCCACTTATGACATTTCGCACCCAAGAAATGAACGAGAAATATGACCAGTTCAAGGCCGAAGGAAATTTGGTGAAGGGTTGCAATTTGTGCGAGGCACCTTCCCTGACAGAATTTAATTACTGGCGAATAGTGGACAATCGCTTTCCTTACGACAGAGTGGCCAAGACACATCATATGATTCTGCCCAAAAGATGCGTGACCGAAGAAAACCTGACGGACGAAGAAAAAGCCGAACTGAAGTCGCTCAGGGCCGGGTACGTAAACGAAAATTACGAATTCGTAATCGAACCGACGGCAAAAATGAAAAGTATTCCGTTGCATATGCATTTGCACCTCATTGTGTCCAAGGATTGAAAATAACATTGAGCCACAAGTCTGCGGATTTTTATGCTATATTAAGACTATGCTGAAAAATCCGTTCTTGAATTCCATATTTGCCGCGGTTTATATAGTCCTCGTCGTGTTTATTATGGACACCTTCAGCCGCACCTCCGCCCCGCAGCAGACGCTCTTTGTGCCGATGATAATCCTAAGTCTTTTCGTGCTGTCCGCGGCGATTATGGCGGTGCTGTTCTTTTACGAGCCTGCCCGGATGTACCTGGCGGGGAAAAGGCAGGAGGCCGTGATTTTTTTCTCCAAGACCCTGGCCGCCTTCGCGGCCATCGTGGCGGTCTTCCTCGCGGTCCTGTTTTCGCTGAAGTAAAAATTTTCAATTATGTTCAATTCCAAAAAATTCGTCATACGCTCGCGGGGGATTATCCTCAATGAGGGCAAGCTCCTCTTGGTGCGGAATACTTCTAGTCAGAAGCACACTTCTCTGCCGGGCGGAAAACTGGAATGGGGCGAAGACGCCGTGGAATGCCTCAAACGCGAGATAGAAGAAGAGCTCGGCATCCAGCCCGCCGTCGGCCGGCTCTTGTATATCCATACTTATACCGAGGGCTCCACCCAGGCGATGGAATTCTTTTTTGAAGTCACCAACGGCGGCGACTATGTGAACCGTGCCGACCAGAAGCCCACTCACGCGCATGAAATATCCGAAGTCATCTGGGCCGGCCCGGGGGACGAGGTCAACCTTCTGCCGGAGGCCCTTGCCCGGGACCTCAAAGCCGGCGCGCTCCTCTCCGACATACCGAGATTTATAAAAGGATAGAGAATTTGTTTTTCCGTCGGGGAGGTGTAGGATTTATCTTATGCAAAAATTAATTGACCTCACTCACAGCCTCTCGCCGGAAGTGCCGACCTGGGACGGAAGCCCGGGATTCGGGATAGAAATAAACACGGATTACGCTGATTGCACTCCGCCGGATATTTTTCGGACGCAAAAAATAAATATGGGCGCGGGTATCGGCACGCATATGGACGCGCCGGCGCACGTGGTGCCGGGCGCGCGGACGATAGACGCGCTTGGCCTGGATGATCTGACGGGGGACTGCGCGGTGATAAACGTGTCTGCCGAGGCCGGGGAGGATTATGTGATAAGCCCGGCGGCGGTGGAAAAATTCGAGCGGGAACACGGGCAGATCCGCCCGCATACTTTTGTAATTTTTTACACAGGCTGGAGCCGGCGCTGGGCGGAGCGGGAAAAATACAACAACAATCACAAGTTTCCCGCGGTGGCCGCCGAGACGGCGGAGCTCCTAATCAAGCGGGGGATAATTGGCCTGGGTACGGACACCCTCTCGGCGGACACGGGCGCGGGCGGCTTTCCCGTGCACCGCGCCGTGCTCGGCGCGGATAAAATCCTGGTGGAGAATATCGCAAACGCGGACCATCTGCCGCCCACCGGCGCAAAAGTTTTTATCCTGCCGCCCAAAATCGCCGGCGGCACCGAAGCCCCGGTGCGGATGATTGCTATAGTTTAACTGTGCGCTATCTGGGCGAAAAAATTTTAAAAGGTGTATAATATTTTGTGATGGAGAAAATTAAATCTTTTTTAATCTGGATTGTGGCTTTGGCGGCGATAGGAGTGCTCGGCTTTTGGTCCCTGACGCATCTGAAATCCGGCTCAAGTTTTGTGATAGAGCAGAAAGTCAAAGACCTGACGGAGCAAAATGCCACCTTGCAGAAAGAGGTGGATGATCTCACCGATCAGCTGGCCCAGGCGCAGGCACAGATAAATGCGGCCGAGCAGTCCCAGGCCAATGCCCAGGTGGCCGCCACCGCTCCGGCACCGTCCCCATCTTCGAGCAACTCATCCTCTTCGTCTTCTTCTACTTCCAAAACTTATAAATATCAGAGCCTAATAAATTCTCTGCAATCCCTTTCCAGCAAGGGCATAACTATGAAGCCGAAGGAAGGCGATGCCAGCGTGGGCTACGTGCAGCAGTTTTTGAATCTCTACTTCAAAACTTCCACCAAGGTGGATAATGATTACGGCACCGGCACGCAAAAGGCCGTGGCTTCCTTCCAAAAAGATCAGGGCCTCAAGTCGGACGGCCTGGCCGGTCCGACCACCTTTGACAAGATGGTGGCCTGGCTAAAGAAACAAGGCTAATGAAAATAAACAGATTTGTCTTATCGTTTTTAATACTGGCTATCGTAGTGCTCGGCAGTATGCTTTTATCGAAGTACCGCCAGGATGCAGCCGCCAAGCTGCCGTACACCGTCGGCTCAGCTGTGTTGCCGGCTACTTCTTTGCCGCCCGGCATGGCGCTCAAGACTTTTGAAGTGTCTGCGGCGGAACCTGTTCCGACAGTTTCT
>DASZPN010000010.1:0-10465 GCA_035549995.1 Minisyncoccota bacterium | reverse complement strand
GAGCGGCGGCTTGTTTTCCAGCATTATTTTGAGCGACGAAGAAGCCTCGTCTATCAGATCCACCGCCTTGTCTGGCAGGAACCTGTTGGTTATGTAGCGGGTCGAGAGATTGACCGCAGCCAGAATAGCGTCGTCGGTGATGCGCACTCCGTGAAAGAGTTCGTACT
The DNA here is from genome assembly GCA_035549995.1 of Minisyncoccota bacterium. Classification (GTDB taxonomy): domain Bacteria; phylum Patescibacteriota; class Minisyncoccia; order Phycocordibacterales; family UBA9973; genus UBA9973. Next base: position 10,298 of record DASZPN010000010.1, on the reverse strand, counting down.
TTTCCTTGAGCCCGCGCAAGATAGCGATCGCGTCCTCTGTTTCCGGCTCGTCGATATAAACCGGCTGAAAGCGCCGGGCCAGAGCCGGATCCTTTTCGATATGCTTTTGGTATTCCTTGAGGGTGGTAGCTCCGATGGCGCGCAGCTCCCCGCGGGAAAGAGCGGGCTTCAACATATTAGAGGCGTCGAGCGTGCCTTCCGCTCCGCCGGCGCCCACGATGGTGTGTATCTCGTCTATAAAAAGAATTATCTTGCCTTCGCCACGCTCGATCTCTTTCATTATGCCCTTCAACCTCTCTTCAAATTCACCGCGATATTTGGTGCCGGCAATGAGTAGCCCCAGGTCGAGCGAAACCAATTCCTTGTCGCGCAAGGACTCCGGCACATTGCCCCGCGCGATGCGCTGGGCCAGTCCTTCCACCACCGCGGTTTTGCCGGTGCCGGCTTCGCCGATCAGAATAGGATTATTCTTGGTGCGGCGGGACAAAATCTGCATAATGCGCATGATTTCATTGTCCCGGCCGATGACCGGATCCAGCTTGTCCTCTTTGGCAAGCTTGGTCAAATTTCTGGTGTACTTTAGAAGCGTACGGAATTTTTTGGGCTCGGACACGTCGGTGATGTTTTCCTTGCGAAGCTCTTCCAAAACCTTCATAACCGCGTCTTTGTGGATGCGATATTGAGTCAATATCTCCCGCGCTTCGCCGGCTACCTCCAGCATCGCGATAAAGAGATGCTCGGTAGAGACGAAATCATCCTTCAAATATTCTGAAAGCTTGACCGAATGCTCGATTACCTGCGCCAAGTCCGGGTTTAGATAAATCTGATAAGCCGGCGAGAGCGTGCTCTGGGATTCTGGCATTTCTATCGCTTCCAAGACCGCATCGGACAAAAGGATAGTGTCTATTTCAAGCCTGTCTAAAATAGAATTCACCATACTCTCTTCCTGAAGGAGCAGAGCGGCCAAGAGGTGCATCGAAGAAACGTGATTGACCCCGCGCTCGATGGCGAGCTCGTGGGCTTTTTTGATCGCGTCTTTGGCTTTGATTGTGAATTTGTTTAGTGGTGGCATATATTTTTAAAAATTATTTGTATTACTAAGGAGTGGCCGGGGCTGGATTGAGGGCGGCACTTACCTTATCAATCGGGATGAAATTGGACTGATTGCCTGCCGAGACCATGCCCAATACATTACCGTCCAGATCAATCAGCATGCCGCCTGCGTTTGACTTTGCCGAAGCGAGCGAAATATCGGGGTTGCCGTCATATAGAAAAGATGATACTTCATTCCCGAGCGATATGATCTTCTGCCCCGCCTTCATATCGGCGATATTGCCGAAGGCCGGCACGGTGTATGACAGTTTGTCCGTAGAGTTTACCGGATCGCCTGCTTTGAGCAAAGAAAAACCATTCTCCGTGGAAACGAAATCGGCTTTAAACTTGCCGCTGTCGTTTTTTAAAAAATAAGTCTCTCCGCCCGGAACCATGGTGGCATCCGCGACTACTGTGCCATCCGAAGAAATCGCAAAACCGAACCCCGCCGGTATTTCGGAATAACCGCCCAAACTGTCGTAGCCCATTTTGCTCACGGAAAACAGCGCGGTCTTGTTCTTGGCGATTGCGTCAACGACCAGGTCCTCTTCTTTTACGACTACTGTTTCGGTTTTGGTGCTGCCGGGCACGATTTTCTCGATAGTCTGCTGCACCACCCGATTTATAGGCACGGCCACGGACTGCGGCGCCTGCTGCATGAGAGACACGGCGGTTATGCCGGTGGCAATCGATACGATAAAGGATATGAGGATAGTGAGGAGTATCAGCTGGGCTTTATTTAGATCTTTGACATCCATCGGCTCATTATATCATTTTTCGCCTTCTAATCAAAGGCCGGGATTTTGGAGCGGCACGCCTCGGCCCTCGGTCACAGCCACCATGCGATCGCGAATCAATCTCTCCAATCCGTACGGATCGCGCACCGCATAAAAATGCAGCTCGATCTGATCCGTGCCGGCCGTATCAAAATTTATGTTGCCGATGCCGAACCAAGTCTGCAAAAAGCTCTGTTGAATATCCAGGTCCTGGATCTTCTGGTAATCCACGAATTCGCGGGAGGTGGAGAGCAATTTATATCCCCTCTCCACTCCGCCTTCGAGAATGTAAAAAGTTTCCGCCCGGCGCAATAGTTCCGCCAGAGAAAAAATAAAAGCTCCTATGACAACGCCCGCCGCGCCGGCCAGAAAAGAAAATTGAAATAGAAAAATTCCCAGAATCGCCAGAGCCACGCCGCCGAGGTAAAACCCCGCAAAGGCGACCGGATGCGGATGCATGCTCTTCAAATAATTTTGCGTCTCTTGCACGGCTTAATTATACCACCCGCCCAATTTTGTAAAAATATCCTTGAGTGAGCGTACCGCCAGGTCAACGTGCAGTTTGGTTGTCGCTCTGCCCAGGGAAAAACGCAAGGAGCCATCGATTTCCGGAGCATCCGGCCTGATGGCGCGAATAACGTGAGAGGCCTTGCCATCGCCGGATTTGCAGGCGCTCTTGGCGGAAGCCATAATACCCCGCTCGGAAAGCTCGATGACTAGGAGATCGCCCGGTATTTTGGGAACGCTGATATTCACGTTGTTCGGCAAGCGCCTTTTCGGATCGCCGTTTAGGATTATGCCGCGATCAAGCGCGGAAAGTTTCTTGAAAAAATAATCCCGCAATTTTGAAAGCCGAGTGGATTCCTTCTCTCGTATTTTCTGCGCGATTTCCAGCGCGAGAGCAAGCCCCGCCGCCCGAGCAACGTCTTCGGTGCCGGGGCGCAATTTATTCTCCTGGCTGCCGCCATAAAATATGGGCTCGATTGACACGCCTTTTCTTACGAAAAGCGCTCCGCTCCCCTTTGGACCGTAAATTTTCCCGCCGTTTATCGTCTGCATGTCCACGCCGAGTTTGGAAATTTCGAGCGGGAGATAATTTGCCGCCTGGGCCGCATCCGTATGGAATACGGCCTTGCCAGAATTATTTTTGTTATGATGCCGGATAACTTTGGCAATTTCTGCAACCGGCTGAATGGTGCCGATCTCGTTGTTCGCATACATCACCGATACCAGCGCTGTGTCCCTGCAGAGAGCCTGCCGGATTTTTTTCGGATCCACTATCCCGTCCGGCCCGGCCGGAACATAAGTCACTTTTGCCCGGCCGGATTTTTCCAGATGCCTGCAAGCTTCGAGGACGGACGCATGCTCGATATTGGTAGTCACAATATGCACCGCGGCGGCATGCCGCCGTGCCGCCTCCACCGCACCCAAAATAGCGAGATTATTCGACTCTGTCGCACCGGAAGTAAAAATAATCTCATCCGCTCTGGCTCCGAGCAGCGCCGCCACCTTCTCCCTCGCACTTTCTAGAATTTTTTTAGCTTCAACGCCTCCATGATGTATGGCCCCGGGATTATCAGCGTATTTACGGGACACCCGCGCGATCAAAGCCGCGACCCGCGTATCCGGCGGAGTAGCGGAAGCATAATCCATATATACGGTGTTCTTTGATTTTTGCACGGAAATAGTATATATTGAAAACCTATGAATATAAAGCTTGAAACGGCTTTTTTTATTTTGGCTCTCATTCTCCTCTCGGTGAACTTTTTTTGGCTGGCAAAAACCGAAAAGCGCCTGAAAAAATTCTTCGCCGGCAAAAAGGCGAAAGATCTTGAGGACATCATAACTTCTCTCTCCGAAGACACAAGAAAACTTGAGAGTGCAAGGAACGAAATACAAAAAGAACTGTCCTTGGTGAACGGCAAGCTGAAGAAAAGCATCCGCGGCGTCGAGACCGTACGGTTCAATCCCTTTCCTGACCAGGGCGGCAATCAGAGTTTCGCCCTTGGGTTCGTAAACGAGGACGGCGACGGAGTGGTGGTATCCAGCCTTTATTCCCGCGAGCGCACCAGCGTCTTTGCCAAGCCGGTAAAAGGCGGCCGTTCCGAATACGAACTCACGAGTGAAGAAAAAGAAGCGTTGAAAAAAGCGGCTGCAAAAATATGAGCGGCGGAAAATTATGGATAAAGACAAACCAAAAGGAAATAAATCAGTGCGGCCGCCCATCGTGGTGGTCATGGGGCACATCGACCACGGCAAATCCACCCTGCTCGATTACATCCGAAAGACAAACGTCGTCGAACACGAAGCCGGCGGCATAACCCAGCGCATCAGCGCCTATGAAGTCACGCACAAGGACGAGCACGGCGCCGACCGCAAGATAACTTTTCTCGACACGCCCGGACACGAAGCTTTTTCCGGCATGCGCGAGCGCGGCGTGGAAATTGCGGACATAGCCATACTGGTGGTCTCGGCCGAGGACGGCGTAAAGCCCCAAACGATCGAAGCTTGGAAGACCGCCACCGCGGACGGGCTGCCGGTCATAGTCGCCATAAATAAAATAGACAAAGAAGCGGCCGACATAGAGAGAACCAAGATGCAGCTGGCCGAAAATGAAATATATCTCGAGGGCTACGGCGGGAAAATTCCTTTTGCTCCCGTCTCCGCCAGAACCGGCGCGGGCGTGGACGAACTCCTGACCTTGATAAATATTATGGCCGAGCTGGAAGGGTTCGCAGGCGATCCCGGCGCAAATGCTTCGGGCGCAGTAATCGAGGCCAATCTGGATCCCCGCCGCGGCATCGAAGCGACCCTGGTGATAAAAAATGGCACTCTTAGAAAAGGTATGGCGGTGGCAGCAGAAGGCGCTGTCTGCCCGACCAAGATAATGGAAAATTTCCTGGGCGATATGATAAAAGAAGCGACATTTTCCTCCCCTATCCGGCTGGTCGGCTTTGATAAAGTGCCCAGGGTCGGCGCAGAATTCCGCTCTTTCGAAAACAAAGACGAGGCTTTGGAATTTGCGGCTGGTTTTGCCTCCGGACAAAATATCGCATCGGCGGCGGACAGTGGCACAGCTGAAGCGCAGGAAAAAAATGTAATATCAATAATCCTAAAAGCCGACGTGGCCGGCATGCTGGAAGCCATCGAAAAAGAAATAGATAAAATTAAAACAGACAGGGCCGAATACCGCATTATTCAAAAAGGTGCAGGCCCTATCGGCGAAGCCGATGTAAAAGCTCTGTCCTCTCCGGATAATTCCTTTATCCTAGGCTTTGCGGTCAAGGCAGACAGAAACGCAGTCGACTTGGCAGAGAAACGCGGAATCCAGATCGTACTCTTTGACATAATTTATAAAATGACCGACTGGCTCAAGGAAGAATTGGACAAGCGCACCCCGCCTACCACGGAAGTACAGACCACTGGCCGGGCCAAGATACTCAAATCCTTCAGCCGGGTCAAGGACCGCCAGGTGCTGGGCGGCAAGGTAACGGAGGGAGTGATAAATTCCGGCGCACCGGTGAAAATAATCCGCAGGGAATCCGAGATTGCCCAAGGCAAAATAGCCGGCCTACAGAAAAACAAGGACAAAGTTTCAACCGCGGAAGAAGGCACGGAGTTTGGGATGATGCTGGAGTCCAGAACGGAAGTTATGCCGGGTGATACTATTGAATGTCTTTCCGGCGGCAGGTATGAATAGCATTCACGAAAACGATCAATCCAGAGGCGCCCGGGCGGCAGAGCTCGTCCGGGAGCTTGGTGCAGAATTTTTAAACCGCGAAGCCAACCGCACCGCTCTCATCACTGTGACCGGAGCCAGCGTGAGTGAAGACCTGCGTCGGGCGACTCTACTAATCACAGTTCTCCCCGAAGAGAAAGAACATGAAGCGCTGGACTTTGCCAAACGCAAGCGCGGCGAACTGCGCGAATACCTCAAAAAGAATATGCGCTCCAAGAACGTGCCTTTTGTGGATATCGAGATCGACCAGGGCGAAAAGAACCGCCAGAAGATAGACGACCTGTTGAAAAAATAATCTGTGCGCCCAGAGGGGATCGAACCCCCGACCATCTCCTTAAGAGGGAGTTGCTCTACCAGCTGAGCTATGGGCGCGTTGGGAAAAATGTACCATATTTATTTTGAAACTTCAATAAAAAATGCTAGATTAGTGGAACAATATTAGAATGGCCTGGTCGCCAAGTAGCATGAGCGAAGCGAACTGGTCAGTTTGACAAGAGTCTGCACGCAGGCTCAGAATTGTAATAAGGCCTGGTCGCCAAGTAGTAAGGCAAGAGTCTGCAAAACTCTTATACGTGGGTGCGATTCCCACCCAGGCCTCCAAAAAACAAACTGCTTTGTTTTTTGGCCGGTTCGCCTTAGGCGAAAGCGGCGTTAGGAGCGAAGCGAATAGCAGATAGGAAAATGCCCGAGTGGCGGAATTGGTATACGCGCACGACTTAAAATCGTGTCCCGTAAGGGATGTGGGTCCGACCCCCACCTCGGGCACATGGCTGGGATGGCGGAATTGGTATACGCGCTAGTTTTAGGAACTAGTGCCGCAAGGCTTGAGGGTTCGAGTCCCTCTCCCAGCACAGTAAAAACTGAATTTAACCTTTATTTTAAGGCTCCTATTAGTCTTGACTTTTACCATTATATATGATATACTACTAATATGAATAATATAAAGGGCATAAAATTCAATACTTTGGGAGTTGTGCTCGGGCTCGCAATTGCAGCCGCATCTTTCTCTGCTCTGATACCCGGAAAAGCCTACGCAGCTTGCGGAAGCACTGTTTGCGGCAGCCAGATTGTCGCTTATCCGGCTTACAATCCGAGCGCCGGCGGAGGCTACAGCGGCGCATCTTCCTCTTATGGTGGCAACGCTTCTGCGGGAGTCGTCACGGCCACAGCCACGAGCGGCAATCCTGTACCCTCTATAACCGCAATAAGTCCGAATTCTTCTGCTTCCGGCTCAAGCGCCCTACTGGTGACTGTCACCGGCCAAAACTTCGTGCCTGCTTCGGTGGTTCGCTGGAATAGCCAGAGCCGCGACACTACTTACCTAGACCAAAATCACCTCGCAGTAAAGCTTTCTGGCGCTGATCTTTCCGGCCAGGGCCAGTATCTCGTGACTGTGTTCAATCCGGGCCCGGGAGGCGGCTATTCCAACTCCGTGGTATTCTCCCTCGGCCAGCAAGGCCCCTCGGCTTCTTACGGCACCACTACTTCCGCTTCCACTTCAGCCGGCACCGTCCTCGCCGCGAATGCCAGCAAGTCCGGCTTTGGCTTCTTCCCCAGTACCTTCACCGGCTGGCTCCTCTTGGCCATACTCATATTCATCATCGTGATGATTTGGAGGAAAATCTACTTGAGCGAAAAGAAAAAGAAGGACGACTTGCAGTCCCAAGAGCTGGCCCATCAGGCCCACGCCTAATACTAAAAAACCGTTATAAAGCAGCCAAAAAGTCAGCCCCAGGGGGTTGACTTTTTGGTTTATTTATGCTATACTACTAGGGTATCCTGCACCTTGAAAATATAGTTTTTAAGATAGTTCTGTTGAAAGAGCGGCTGACTCCCCTCCCTCGGCCATTCTCTCAAACAGAATTATTTTTAAAAACTTTAAATAAAAAACAAATGAAAGCAAAAAACGGAAACTTCTGGCCTTGGCTACTGGCCAGTATAATATTACCTATCTTAGTAGCTACAACAGAACCTACGGGCTTGTTGAGGGGAATAATTATTACCGCCGAAATAATATCAGTCCTGATATTACTTGGTGGCATAGTAATAATTCCAAACAAACCTCCCCACATTGGCATCGTAACTAAGTGGGATGTGCGTGAATGGTATAAAAACAATGGCAAGACAGTGGTTGTTTACTTTGAAGAGGGTTGGCATTGGTTATTTCTCAGAGGAATTATGTATAAGATTATTTCTATTAATTGTTCCAAAAGAGAGATTGACTTCAATGATCAAATAGTAATTACACCCGATCAAGTAACTACCAAAATACCCAGTTCTCTGGCATACACTTTGGATCCGGTGCATATTATCAATTGGCTTAACTTGGGAGGCAACCCTTACGAAGTTTTGTCCGACATGATAGATGACATTTATGAGGATCACTTGAGGTCTTGGGCGATAGATCCCAAAAAAGGTCCTGCGACCTTTAAAGACCTTTTGTCGGCAAAAGAAGAGGCAGCCGAGAAGTTGATTCTAGGTATCTGTGGGGAAACGAGTATGCCTCAAGTAGATGTGCAAAAAATCCGTTCAGGAAACGGAAAATGGCCAATCGAGCACTTTGGCATATTCTTGAATCGTTTGAACTTAAAAGCAATGGAACCGTTCGGGGAAGTCTACGAAAAAGGGCTCCTTATTGAAAAAGAGAAAAAAGAGCGGGAAAGCGAAACTTATGAGGTTCAAACGGATCTCAAAAAGGCTAAAAAATTGCAGAAGGAATTCAAGAAGCTGAACGTTGAAAAGTCCATTGATGAATGTATGAATCTTATAATGCAGTGGAAGATTCAACGTGAAGCAAACTCACTTCTCACAATAGGAGCTTTTGCCAAAAATTTTGCTGACGCATTAAAAAACGGAGGTAGACCATGAACGCTAAATCAAACACGCAAAACCAGGCTACCACAGGAAATGCACCCAGGACAACTCCCCCTACAAATCCACCGACAACAGAGCCTAAAACAGTGCCCTGGTGGCTAGTTTTAGTGGGAATAGTATTGATTGTAATAACTATATTTGTGTCAGGTCACAGAAAACACGAGTCTGATTACAATAATCTTTATGGCCTTGGTAATTACAATTACAGCCCGCCGAAAAACAATCAAAGTCAGCAGCAGAATTCGTCAAAAGACGATTACTCTGAGATGGCCAAGGCCCACTCCGCTACGGGAATCACGGCTTCCAATTATGTAGAAGCGCTGATAATCCCGGGTATTACGACCATAATACGAAGCGGCCCGGTAAAGTATATCTGGGAAAATGGAAAGGAGTTTGCCGACACTGCAACTGGGATCGACAAGAATCACAGTGATTTCTTAAAAATCCCAGGCGGTAGAGCAAAAATCTACGCCTACCGGCCCGGAGACACCGTAAACGTTACATGGTGCCAGTGCACCTTGCAGCAATTGTTGAAAGAAAAAAATCAGTAGTAGGTAAAGGAAACCTATTATAACCAAAGAGCAGGCTCTCACGAGACCTGCTCTTTTTTCGTATCCGGAATATTTTCTAGTTGGTCGGCCAGTCGGGCAGATTGACCTGGTTGGCCGTAGGCTGATCGGGCCTGACGCCCTTTATATTGAACGTAGTGATGATGATATTCATTATCGTGAACACTCCTATCATAACGGTCATGCCGATAATGCCATAGATCATATGCTTCTTGCCTTCCGAGCGTTTTTCTTCGTTGTCCTGGTTTAGGAAGAACTGGACGACGCCGTACAGAAAATATGCAACGGCTACCGCGAACAGGAAAAGTATCAGCGGATTGACAATCAAAGTGTCGACTTTGCCCATGAACTGGTCAAAAGTCTCCGCATAAGCTATGTGCGGCAAAAGCAAATTCATCAGCTCTTGATTCTAAGCGCTACTAGTAGCCCACCTGCGGCAAATTGATCTGACCATTGTTGGTCACGCTGAAGGTGTTGGTGATCCAGTGCACGATACCCCAGACCGCCACGATTACCACCAGGCCGATAATGCCGTAGATCATTCGGTCGCGGCCCTTCTTCTTGGCCTCTTCGTCGCCGGCGATCACGTAAGTGACCACTCCCCACACAAAGTACACGATACCCAATGCCACCAAGAACGGAACCAGGGCCGTAAGTATGTCGTTCAACTTACAGATAAAGCCCTGAATAGTGGATACGCTCTGGCCGGCAAGCGCGTTACAGCCGGTTGCCTGATTGTTGCCAATCACGCCCACCTGGGCCAACGCCATAAGCGGAACCAGCATAGAAGCGCCCAAGCCCGCTGCCAAACCACCCAATTTCTTTAACTTTTTACTCATAATGTTTTTCCCCACATAAGCGGGAAAATATGTTAATAATTAAACTTATAATATCGCCAACTCGGCGATGGAGCCGGATTGGCTCTCAAAAACGACCTTAATTTATAATTCTTTATCCGGGTTGTATTATACCACGCCGGAACAAGAGCAACAGGGGGTCAAGGCTTTACCTGTGGAAGAGTGGAAGTGGGTAAATTGAACGTATTCCCGACCACCCGTACCAGGCCCCAGACGGAAATCATCACCGTGAGGGCTATAATTCCCCAAATCATAAGCTGCCTGCCCTTCTGGCGCTTCTCCTCGTTGGTGGTGTTGATGACATACTGCACGATGCCCCAGACAAACATAGCTACGGCTAAGGCAAACAGAAGCGGAATCACCCCAGTGCCTATGAGGCAAGAGACATAGG
>DASZPN010000009.1:0-3893 GCA_035549995.1 Minisyncoccota bacterium | reverse complement strand
ACCATGGCGAGGTGACCATCGAGAATCATCAGATTTACAATTTCGATAAGCGCGGACGCGGCCCGGGTACCACCATGCAAGATGTACTCAACCAATCCCTCAACACCGGCATGGTCTTTGTGGAGGAAAAAATGGGCCGCACAAATCTGCGGGATTATCTGGTGTCTTATGATATAGGCAAAAAAACCGGCATAGATTTGCCAAATGAAACCAGCGGCCTTATTTCCAATATACTCACCAGCCCGCGGGAGATAGAGTATGCCAACGCCGCTTTCGGCCAGGGTATAGCCCTGACTCCGATGGAAATGATCCGGGCGCTGGCGTCGCTTGCAAATGGCGGCAATCTGGTGGTGCCGCACGTGGTGCAAAAAATAGACTACGACGACGGCACCAGCAAAGTCATGACTTACCCCACTACCAGAGCTAAAATTTCTCAAGCGACCAGCGAGGAGATAACAGGGATGCTGGTCAAGGTGATGGACGACGGCTTGCACCAGGGGCTGCCAAATTACAGCGTGGCGGTGAAGACGGGCACGGCGCAAGTTGCGAACAACGTGAGCGGAGGATATTATACTGACAGGCACACGCATTCTTTTATGGGATATTTTCCGGCTTATGATCCGAAATTCATAGTCTTTCTGTATGCGGTGAATCCCAAAGGCGTGGCCTACTCTGCGACAACCTGGACGCAGCCTTTTTTGGAAATCACCAAATTCCTTTTGAATTACTACGAAGTGCCTCCCGACAGATGAAATACACCCTCCGAAAAATAATAGTGAAAATTTTGCGCTGGGAATCGCAGCTCGTGATTTGGAAGTACAATCCGAAAATCATAGCCATCACCGGCTCGGTCGGCAAGACCAGTACCAAGGATGCGATGTACGCGGTGCTATCTTCGGTAGCTTATGTGCGCAAAAGCGAAAAGAGCTACAACAGCGAATTCGGCCTGCCGCTTACGGTGCTGGGGGTTCCGAATGGCTGGACCAACCTATGGGTGTGGACCAGGAATGCTTTTGCGGGCCTGTGGCTTTTCCTATGGCCGCACAAATATCCGGAATGGCTGATACTGGAAGTCGGGGTGGGCAAACCGGGCGATATGAAAAAAACAGCCGGCTGGCTCTCGACCGACGCGGTGGTGATGACTGCCATCGGCGACCTGCCGGTGCACATAGAATTTTTCGAATCGCGCAAGCATCTGGTAGACGAGAAAGCCGGGCTCATCAAGACTTTGAAAAAGGGCGGCGTGCTGGTTCTCAATGCGGATGACGAAACCATCGTGGGGCTGAAATCCAGGACCAAAAATGTCGCGGTCACTTACGGTTTTTCGGCCGGAGCGGAAGTCCTGGCATCGGATTCTAAAATATCCTACGATTCTGCCGGGCTTCCGAATGGCACGATGCTTCGCGTGGATGCCGGCGGCAACAGTATTCCGGTGGTGCTCGAGGGAGTTTTCGGCACGAACCACGTCTACGCCGCTCTGGCCGCGCTCGGGGCAACCTACGGGCTAAAGCTCAATATGGTCAAAGCTGCAGAATCTCTCCGCAATTATTCCTATCCCCCCGGACGAATGTGCCTGCTCCAGGGCATAAACGGCTCGCTTTTGATTGATGATACTTACAACTCGTCTCCGCTTGCGGCCAAGCACGGCCTGGCGACCTTGGGCGAGGTGAGTATGCCGAAGCCGGGCAGAAAGATAGCCGTTCTCGGCGACATGCTCGAGCTCGGCCGTTTTACCGAAGAAGCTCACATAGAGATTGGCGGCATCGCCGCAAAGAACGCGGATATACTGGTATTGGTCGGGCCGAGAGCGGTTTCGATGAAGGAAGGCGCTGTCCGGGCCGGGATGAATGAAAATAATATTCATCAATTTCAAAATTCGCACCAGGCCGGAGAATTTCTGGCCACGCTGGCGGGCCAGAACGATCTGATCTTCCTCAAAGGCTCGCAAGGCATGCGGATGGAACGCGCGGTGGAGGCGATACTGAAAGACAAAGAAAATAAGGCCAGGCTCTTGGTCCGCCAGGAAAAGGAATGGCTGGAGAAAGAATAGCTATTCCGATTTGGCCAGGGCCGACTTTAAATATTCGATAGTCTGAATCTCGTTCGGGTCCACTTTGCGCATTTCCGCCAGGAAGAAAGAAATCCAATCGCCCATATGGACCTGATATATCGCGCGTTCGATCATAGACGCGCCTTTGGAATCTATCTCCACCACCCGGGACGCGTATTTGAGCACCACTTCGCGGGTGAGTTCGACGCGCTTCTGGATGCGGGAGTAGTCGGTGTCGTTCCGAAAGAATATTACGGCCAAATCGTCCCGCTTTTCCGACCAGCCCAGAATCTCGTTGTGATTCATCTCGGGAATCATATTGTGCCAGGCGAGCATTTTAGCGTTTTCATTTAACTCCTGGCGGAAGCGCACAGCCACGCCCTCGGAGCGAATGGGCGCGTAGATGACGGGAGTTTTGCCGAACAAAACCGAAGCGATACGCTTGGCTTCGGATTTTATATTTTCCTCCTCATTTTCTAGGAGCCTGATGGCCTGGTCGAAATCATTTAGGAAATATTCGTCGATGATGTCGAACTTGTACAATATGTAAAATATCTGCACCATTGAATAGCCGAGTGCCGCCCGCGGCGGGAACCCCTGGGGAATGGTGATATGGTCTATCTTTTTCTGCCGGGCTATATCATGAATCTGCCCGCCGGAAGTTATGCAAACCACCTTCGCGCCCGCCTCGAGCGCGGATTCCAAGGCCTGCACGGACTCTTCGGTATTGCCGGAATAGGAATCCACGATAACCAAAGTATTCTCGCCGGCGTATTCCGGCAGAAAGTAGCTCTTGTTGGCATACACCGGCACCTTGGATTTGGTGGAGACCAATTCGGACACGATTGTCCCGCCGATACCGCTGCCGCCCATGCCGTTTACAATCACGTTTGCTATCGGGGCTTTGGGTTTGAAGAGAATCGCTTTCTCGCCGATACCCATCGCTTCCTTGAGCTGATTCGCAAAACCCTGGATTAATTCTTGCATAATAGGATTATACAACGGAGCGCTTCGCATTGACAAATAAGCCGGCCGGCGATAAATTTTCATACGGATCTAAACCTTATTTGATAAATCAAAAAACTACAGCATATGGAAAAGCAAAATTATTTTTTGTTGCCTGTAATTAAAAACTTCCAATATATAAAAGGGGAAGAGTTGTGGAATAACATATTCTCGACCCCTGTACCATTTAATTACAGGAAGCCCTCAAAGGGTTCGATAAAACTATCGAACTACTTTGACCTCTACCCGGGCCCGTGCATGAACGGGTCAGAAACGGTATTTATCAAGGAGAATAAAAGATTAATAAATTCGGGCCGGGCTGTCACCAATTCGGTTTTGACAGCTTTGTGTGACTTCATCTGCAGATATAACAGACCTTTCTGGGAATGCCATGTGTATGTCCCACCCCACCCAGATGTTGTGCCCGACGACGTTTTTTGGCCGATGGAGTTGTTTTATCATAACAATCCATCATTTCCATCTTTGGATAAGAAAAACAACCTCCTCACTCTGTTAGTCGATGAAGAGGTTTATCGCTATGTGTTTGCATACACAACGGGAGAAACGCCCGGTAGACTGCCTGAAGAGACCAAAATATTGGTAGATCTGAACGACGTATCTGGTTTTTTAGTGTCGTTCTGATGAATTACAATTTTAAAAGAGCCGGCACTTAGTCGGCTTTTTTATTTTAAAATTCTGTGATGTATTGCTAACCTTTGCACGAACTTTTTTCGAGCAAGAATATTAACGAATTCCGTCACAGCTCGGATTACCTCGCCGTTCCGCCCTTCGCCCCATCGCTTTTCATTCTTGTTTTGTTTGGCGGGGGGATTCTTTT
>DASZPN010000008.1:0-4892 GCA_035549995.1 Minisyncoccota bacterium | reverse complement strand
ATCGCCGTACCAAAGCCAAACGGCTATCGCTCACTGCATACCACTATAATCACGCCTTCCCGGGGCATAGCCGAGATACAGATACGGACCAAGGAAATGCACGCCGAAGCGGCCTACGGTATCGCCGCCCATTTCGCATACAAAGAACAAGGCGACAAAAAAGCTCACAATGACAGCTCAAAGTTCAGGTGGATAGAAGAATTGAAAAATCTCAACTACGCACCCGACGACCCCAAGAGCTTCCTGGAACACCTGAAGATGGATTTCTTCAGCGACCGCATCTTCGTCTTTACCCCGAAAGGCGACGTGGTAGACCTGCCAGAAAAATCTTCGCCGGTGGATTTTGCTTATTACATCCATTCAGATATCGGAGATCATATATCTTCCGCCAAGATAAACGGCAAGATGTCTCAGATAACTTCCCAGCTGAAGAACGGCGATATTGTGGAAATCATTACCAAGTCCGACGCCCATCCTTCCAGCAAGTGGCTGGAAAACACCAAAACCACCACGGCCAAGAAACACATTCGCAACTATCTGGAAAAACATAGCTTGATTTCCAGGCTGAAATCCTTTGGCCGTAGTTAGGGGCCCGCGGGCGAGCCCTTGGGACGCTCTTAAATGCTAAAATTGGATATATCGTAGAGAGCGGAATCGTCGCTACCCGCCGGCTTATTCGATATTTCACCCTCCTCAATGGATTCCTCGGGCTGGCTTGCTATGAAGCCTTCCAGCATATCCGAAGGGCTCTTGCCCTCTCCGGAAGCGTTGATTAGCGACAGGATAGTGCGCAGATCATCCGCCGAAAAGAAGTCGATTTTTATCTGCCCGCCGCTCTCTTTGCGTTCAATGTGCACGCGGGTGCCGAGTTTTTCCTGGAATTCTTCTTCGAGTTCTGTGATTTCCGGGTCGGCCATCAATTCCTTTTTGCGAACGCGCTCATAGGCTATTTTGCGGGCAATCCTTTCCGCTTCGCGCACAGTCATCTTTTTATAAACTATCTCCTTGAAAAGCACGGTTTGTTCTTCAGGATGGTCCGCTAGCATCAGTATGGGCCGGGTGTGGCCCTCGGAAAGCTTGCCTTCGGAAAGAGCCTGGAGTACCTCTTCGGGCAGAGAAAGTATGCGCAAAGTGTTGGAAATCGATTCCCGGCTCTTGCCCACCTTTTTGGCTATTTCATTGTGGGTGAATTTGAATTCGTTCGCCAGACGAAAGAAGGCCCGCGCGCGGTCCACCACGTTCAGATCCTCGCGCTGAAGGTTTTCAATAATGGCGAGTTCGAGCTTCATCATCGCTGTATCGCCGGTACGGATCACCGCCGGCACTTGGGAGACTCCGGCGAGCTTGGCAGCCCGCAAGCGACGCTCGCCCGCGATGAGTTCATACTCGGTGATCAAGCCTCCATCCCCTGTTTCTACTTCCGCGCGCGAAACAGTGAGCGGCTGAAGGACGCCGTACTGTCGGATAGAGTCTGCCAGCTCGGCGAGGCGGGCTTCGTCAAAATCCCGCCGCGGCTGGTACGGGTTCGGCTTGATTTTATCGGTGTCTATCCAGAAAATGGAATTGGAATACAAGTTGGACATTCGACCATTTTAGCATATTTTAAAAAAGCTTGCGATTGATTTTTGGCCTAAATTAAAGTAATATTTACGGACGCCGCGGTGGCGGAATTGGTAGACGCAAACGACTCAAAATCGTTCGGGGGCAACCCCATGAGAGTTCGATTCTCTCCCGCGGCACCCGGCGGACTCTATGCAAAACGGCAAGGAAAAAAACCAGAAGATAGAGAATTTCAAAGTAACCGGCGGGCGCAAGCTCTCCGGCATAATCCGCACGAACGCATCCAAGAACGGCGCGGTCGGCCTTTTGTGCGCGGCCCTCTTAAACCGCGGCCGGACCAGGCTGCACGGGATATCCCGCATTCAGGAAGTCTTCCGAATGATAGAAATTCTCGAGAGCATCGGGGTTTCCGTAAAATGGATCGCCCCGCACAGTGTGGAGGTGGTCGTGCCGAAGAAATTCAATATGAGCAACCTCAATAAAGACGCGGCAATTAAAACCCGGAGCATTATTATGATTGCCGGACCCCTCATTCACTATCTCAAAGACTTCCGCCTGCCTCATGCCCAGGGCTGCAAGCTCGGCAAACGCACAGTCAGCGCCCATATTTACGGCTTGGAAGAGCTGGGTGTGAAAATAAAAGTAACCAATCAGAATTATCACATCCGCACAAATAAAAAACTGAACCCTGCAGAAATCGTTATGTACGAATCAGGCGACACAGCTTGCGAGAACTTGCTCACCGCCGCAGCGCTTATTCCCGGCAAGACCGTCATAAAGTTTGCCAGCCCGAATTATCAGGTTCAGGAAATTTGTTTCTTTCTCCAGAAGCTAGGAGTGCGCATCGACGGCTGGGGTACCACCACCCTTACTGTCCACGGCTTGAGTAAAATACCGAACAAAAATATCGAATACTACAACAGCGAAGACCCGATAGAGTCGATGATGTGGATCACCGCAGCTATAGTGACCAATTCAAAGTTACAAATTACGCGCTGTCCGATCGATTTTTTGGAACTGGAACTTTATAAATTAAAAAAAATGGGCCTGAAATACAAAATCTCGGAGATATACAAGGCCAAAAATACCCATACCAACCTGGCCGACCTGACCATAATGCCATCCAAACTGCACGCGCTCGAGGACAAGATAGAATCCCGGCCGTACCCGGGCATAAATATCGACAACCTGCCTTTCTTCGGACTCATCGCCGCCTGCGCCGAGGGTCAAACCTTGATACACGATTGGGTATACGAAAACCGGGCGATATATCTGACTCTGCTCGACCGCCTGGGAGCAAGTGTTCTCCTGGCCGACCCGCACCGGGTGTTTATCCAGGGACCCACGGAGTGGAAGCCCGCACAGGCAGTCTGCCCGCCGGCACTTCGCCCGTCGGTTGTCCTGCTTTTGGCTATGCTTGCGGCAAACGGCACCTCCATTCTTCGAAATGTCTATATGATAAACCGCGGTTATGAAAATATCGTAAGCAGATTCAACAGCATCGGCGCCAAAATACGTTCGACAGAAGACTGATGAATAAAAAAGTTATAGTTGTTCTCGGCCAGACCGCCAGCGGCAAGAGCGCCCTGGCGGTAAAACTCGCGCGAAAGTTCGGCGGCGAGATTATCTCTGCCGATTCGCGCCAAGTTTACCGGGGCCTCGACATCGGCACGGGTAAAATCACAAGGAAAGAAATGCGCGGAATCCCGCACCACCTGCTCGACGTTGCCAACCCAAAAAATAAATTCTCGGTCTCCAAATACCAAAAACTTGCCGTGTCAGCTATAGACGATATGACAAAAAAAGGCAAAATCCCAGTGATATGCGGAGGCACCGGCCTCTACATAGACTCCATCACTCAAGGAACCAGTTTCCCCGAAGTTCCGCCGGACACAATTCTACGAAAAAAACTGGGGGAAAAATCCGCAGAAGAACTTTTTTCAATATTGAAAAAGGTGGATTCAAAGCGCGCAAAAAATATAGACCCGAGGAACAAGGTTCGCTTGGTGCGCGCGATAGAGATAGCCAAACACCTGGGCCGGGTTCCCTCCCTCGCGTCAGAAAAACTCCCGTATGATTTTATAAAAATAGGCCTGGCTCTGCCGGCACCGGAATTGAAGAAGAGAATAGAGAAAAGAGTAAAGAAAATGTTCGCGGACGGACTCCTCTGGGAGATTGCCGGATTGAAAAAAGACGGCATTTCCGCCAGACGCTTGGCGGAGCTTGGCTTCGAATACAATCAGCCGACCTATGAAAAAGTCGTGGCGGAAACAATAAAATACGCCAAGCGCCAGATGACCTGGTTCAAGCGCGACCAGGAAATCAAATGGTTCCGGCCGGAAGAAGAAAAGAAAATCTTAAGATTTGTGGCGGGCCAGATGGAAAACCGCCGGCAAAAAAGAAAGTAAAACTACGATGGCGATGACCAGGCCCATATAATTCTCAATCCAAGGGAAACTTCGCCCTAAAAAGAATCCGAGCGAGACTACCACCGCCGGCCACAAGACGGAACTTAGTACGCTCCAAGTCAAAAATTCCTTTTTATTCATACGAGCCATTCCCGCCACAATCGGCAAGAACGTCCGCACGATTGGCACAAAGCGCGAAAATACCACCGCGCCCCGGCCGTATTTCACAAAAAAAGCGTGGGTTTTTTCAATATGCTCGTCTTTAATGAATTTTTTAAAGAAAGAATGCCCGCGCAGACGTTCCAGATTCACACCTATCCAATAACCGAAAAGACCGCCAAAAAATGTGGCGACAAAAATTATCGGGATTAGAACCCCGACAGCCAGCCCGCCCGTGGAAGCGATTATTCCAGCCGTGAACAGTAGGCTGTCCCCCGGCAGAAAGAATATCAGGCCGGATTCAAAAAAAACAATCACAAAAATACCAAGGTAGCCGTAAGCGGATATGAGATTGTTTATGTCGAGCAAATGATGCATTGGCGGGCGATGAGGGAATCGAACCCCCGACATCGGTTTTGGAGACCGAAGTTATACCACTTAACTAATCGCCCTCAGGGCTAAAAGTAGCACAAAAATAGCGTAAAAACAACGCTTTATTGACTTTTAAAAAATATGGTGTAAATTTATTTTCAAACTTCTTAAAAAACATTAAATATCAAATTTTATGCTAGAAACCAATTCTTTTGTACCGAATGAAAAAGAGTTAAAGATCTTAAAACTAACTTCTGCGGACAAAACCACTCATGAAATTGCTAAGGAAATGGATATATCTCATCGAACCGTTGAGTCTATCCGAGACAAAATGAAGATCAAGGCAGGAGGGTTAAAGCACATCGCCGCATTAGTAGCATATGCCTACGAAAA
>DASZPN010000007.1:0-4835 GCA_035549995.1 Minisyncoccota bacterium | reverse complement strand
GGATTTTTTATTTTACGTGTTAACAAATCTGACGGCCGTCAAATTTGTTAACATTTCATTGCCTGTTCTTCAAGGCGTTCTTCAGGGTATCCGTGTCGGAATATTCGAGCTCGGTGCCGGTGGAGAGGCCGCGGCCGAGGGTGGAGATCTTTATGCCGAGCTCTTTGGCGATGTCGGCGAGTTCGCTCCGGACATAGCTCTCGGTATGGTCGCCTTGGGGCGAGAGGGAAAAGGCCAGGATGACTTCCTTGGGCTTGCCGGTTTTCACTCTCTTCTTCAGCTCTTCGATGCGTACGCGGGACTTGGTGGTCTTCTCTACGATAGGCACAAGTCCGCCCAGGAGAAAATACATCCCGCGATAAGCCCCGCTCTTGCGCATACTCTCCAGGTCGGAATCTTTTTCCAGGACCAAGAGGGTGGAAGTATCCGCGCCCGGGTCCGTGCAAATTCCGCAAATCTTTTTGCCGTTCTGCCCGCCCAGGAAAAACCGGAAGCAGCTCTCGCACTGGGACACTTCTTTTTTAAGCTCGGCGACGAGCTTGGTCAGGCTGGCGGCGTAATCGCCGTTTTTGGCCATCAGGAAATACACGAACCGGCGGGCCTGCCGCTCGCCGATGCCGGGAAATTCTTTGAAAATTTCGGTCAGTTTATCGATAACGTCCATCCGATAGATTATAAAATAGCTTCTCTCGAAAAGCACGCATATTTTCCTGCTGGAAAATTGCTGTGCTCGGGCCGCTGCCCTGCGCAGAGCTTTTCTCAAGAACTATTTTATAATCTTAGAATTCATCCAAACCGTCGCCCAGCTTGGACGGGGCGAATTCGGACAGACTGCTTTTCTCCAGATTGAGGAAAGTAGTGGTCTTGGTATCGAAATAGAGCTCTACTTTGCCGGTCGGGCCATTCCTGTGTTTTTCTATCAGTATCTCGGCGATGTTGGTGCGTTCGGATTCGTCTTTCCATTTGTCTTCCTGGTGGATGAACATCACCACGTCCGCGTCCTGCTCGATGGAGCCGGAGTCGCGCAGGTCGGACAATCGGGGCTTGCCGCCGCGGGACTCCACCGCACGGGAGAGCTGGGAGAGGGCGAGCACAGGCACGTTTAGCTCCTTGGCCAAGCCCTTGAGTGAACGGGAAATCTCCGTAACCTGGTTCACCATCGAATCGTAATTTTTGGAAGTGGTCATCAGCTGGAGATAGTCCACCACAATGAGGTCCAGGCCTTTTTCGGCCTTGAGCCGGCGGGCCAGCGCTTTCATCCGGGTGATGGAATTGCCGGGCTGATCGTCGATGAAAATTTTTGCTTTGGCCAGCTTGTCCATCGCGTCGCGGAGCTGCATAAATTCGCCTTTGCTGTCGGAAAGATGGCCGGTGCGCAAGTTCCAGGCGTTCACCCGCGACTGCGCGGAGAGCATCCGGTCCACCAATTGCTGGGAGGACATTTCCAGGGAAAAAATCAGCACCGATTTTTCGTGAGTCGTCGCAGCCATGCGGGCGATGTCGAGCGCGAGGGTAGTCTTGCCCATCGAAGGCCGGGCGGCGAGGATGACCAGGTCGGCGTGTTGCAAACCCGAGAGCATTGCGTCCAGATCGCGGAAACCGGTGGGGATACCGCGCAAGGCGTCTTTGTGTTCGTGCAATTTTTCCAGCCTGTCCCAGGCCTCCGGCAAGGCTTCTTTCATGCTGACAAATTTCTGATTCTTCGGAGAAGACACCACGCCGAAAATTTTCTTTTCCGCCATGTCCAGCACGTCGTTGATGTGCTCATCGCCCTCTTCGAAGGCCAGCTCGGACACATAATCCGCGGCTTCGATGAGCGAACGCAGGACGTATTTCTTCTGCACGATGTCCGCGTAATGCTTCACATTAGTAGAGGAGGGAACCACGCTCGAGATTTCCGCCAGGTATTGATTGCCGCCGACTTTGTCCAGGACTTTTTGCTCGGCGAGCTTGGTGGAGAGGGAGAGCAGGTCTATCGGCTCGTTCTTGGCGGCGAGGTCCAGCATCGCGCGGAAAATGATAGCGTGCTTGTCCACGTAAAAAGAATCGGGGGAAAGAATATCTTCCACTTCGTGCATAGCTTCCTTGCGGAGCATGATGGAGCCGAGCACCGCTTTTTCGGAGTCGATACTCTGGGGAGGGATGCGCACGCCGGTTTTGGAGTTCCTTGCCATACGAGGACATTCTCTGCCAGCGGGGCCCGGTTGTCAAACACCCGAAACTGCCGAAATGTTATTAAAATGGGGATAAATATGCTAAAATATCCATATGGCAAAGAAGATTATGCTATCTGGGGTAAAACCGACCGGCAGTCCGCATATCGGCAATTATTTCGGCGCGATGAAGCAATTTGTAGAGTTGTCCCTGTCCCGCGATTATGAGTGCCTGGTGATGATCGCGGATTACCACGCCTTGAATTTTATCCAGAATGCCGAAGAGATGCGGGAGAATATCACGGCCGTGCTCCTGGACTATATGGCTATCGGCCTGGACCCCAAGAAGGTGACTATTTTCAAACAGTCCGATGTGTCCGAGCATGCAGAGCTGGCTTGGATTTTTGACACGCTCACGACCATGCCTTATCTCATGCGCGCGCACGCCTTCAAAGACGCCGAAGCCAAGAACAAGGAAATCAGCGTGGGCACCTTCAATTACCCGATGCTGATGGCGGCGGATATTTTGCTTTACGACGCGGACGTGGTGCCGGTGGGGGCTGATCAGAAGCAGCACGTGGAGATTGCCCGCGACACCGCGATGAAATTCAACAATGCCTTCGGCGAAACATTTAAACTGCCGGAGCCGATGATAATTCAAGACGTCGCAATCGTGCCCGGCACGGACGGCAGGAAGATGAGCAAGAGCTACGGCAACACTATCCCGCTATTCGCTTCCCAAGAAGAAATCAAAAAAGCGGTGATGGGCATCGTGACGGATTCCGGCACCGGCATTCCGGAGCACGTGTATGCCATCCACAAGCTTTTTCGCCCGGCGGCGGAATTACTACCAATATACGAAGCGAAAGCAGGGAAGTACAAAGAGTTGAAAGAGATGCTGATCGAAGACATAGAAAAATTTATCGCGCCTATGCGCGAGCGGCGCAAGAAGCTGGAAAAGAATATTCCGAAAGCCCTCGGCCTCCTGAAAAAAGGCGGCGCCCGCGCCAAAAAAATCGCGGAGAAAAAGATGAAAGAAGTGCGGGAGAAAATCGGGGTTAGGGTATAAAATAATTTTATTTGACAAAGCACTGCCGCCCTGTTATTTTAAAGGCAGTTCTTATGCTGTTTGTAAACAAAATCTATAATATAAAACTATAATTATGAAAACAGAGGTAAAAATTTTTTCGGGCTCGGCATCGGGCGATCTAACAGCAAAAATCGCTGCTTCTTATGGGACAGAATTGGGGAAAGTAAGTATCGAAAGATTTTCTGACGGGGAATTCGTGCCTCAGTTTATGGAAAGCTTAAGAGGCCATGATGTTTTTATCGTACAATCCACATTTCCGCCGGCGGATAATTTGAAAGAATTATTGTTATTGATCGATGCCGCTAAAAGAGCCTCTGCTCAGCACATAACTGCTGTGATTCCTTACTACGGAGACGGCAGAGGTGACCGCAAGGATAAACCCAGAGTTCCTATTGCTGCAAAAGTAAATGCGCAAATGATCGAAAAAGCAGGAGCACACAGAGTGATCACTATGGATTTGCATGCCGAACAAATTCAGGGATTCTTTGATATCCCAATTGACCATCTTTACGCTTCTGCTGTATTTGTACCGTACATACAGGAATTAAATCTACCCGATCTTGCTTTCTCTTGCGTAGATGCTGGTGGTGTTGCCCGGGCCAGGAAATACGCCGAGTACTTTAACGCTGATCTAATCATTTGCTTAAAGTTTCGAGCAAAGGCTAACGTGGTGGAAAAAATAGTAGTTGTTGGAGATCCGACTGGTAAAAATATTTTGATTCCGGATGATATTGTAGATACTGGAGGTTCACTTGCAAAAGTTGCAGACGAATTGATGGCAAGAGGTGCTAAAAGCGTAAGAGGACTCATAACCCATCCAGTTCTTTCTGGAAAAGCTTATGAGACGATAGAAAACTCCCCGTTGGTAGAACTAGTAACTACCGATACAATTCCTCTCAAACAGCAAAGTAGCAAGATAAAAGTTTTATCTGTTTCAGAATTATTTGCTACAGCAATAGACAGAATCTATAACAACGATTCGGTAACAAAACTATTCGTGTTTAATCACTAAAATTTAAAGCAAAAAACGGCAAAAGAAGAGGAACTAAAAAGCCTCTTCTTTTTATTTTTATATAAAATGCTATAATCGTTTTCATATGAAAGACAGAGTCTATATCAAGGACTTGAAAGACCACGTCGGCCGGGAAGTCTCCATCTCCGGCTGGGTCCACGTCCGGAGGGACCAGGGTAAGATGGTCTTTTTTGATTTGCGCGATATGACCGGCAAAGTGCAGTGCGTGGTCTTACCCTCCGAGGCAAAAGCTATCGAGCAGGCGAAAGAAATCAGGCCGGAGTGGGTGCTCCACGTGCACGGGACCGTGGTAAAGCGTCCCGGGAAAAATGTGAACGAAGGAGTGCTGAATGGCGACATTGAATTCGGAGTAAAAGATATCGAGGTTCTCAATAAGGCCGAGACGCCTCCCTTTGATATAACTTCGGATACTTCCGGCGTGAATGAGGACACCCGCCTGGAATACCGTTATATAGATCTTCGCAGCGAACGAATGCAGAAAAATATCCGGATGCGGAGCGAGTTCGTGCGCCTGGCGCGGGAATTTCTTTTTTCCAAAATGTTCACCGAAATCGAAACG
>DASZPN010000006.1:0-18444 GCA_035549995.1 Minisyncoccota bacterium | reverse complement strand
TGTTGTTGAGATACGGGATCATGCTGTAAATCTTTTCATTCGCGGCATTGTACGTGAGAGGACTGCCGGAAGGTTTGATTACCCCCTTCTTCAATACGCCCCCGCTGACAAAGTACCTGACTTTCTCCTTGAGTCCGTCGCCGTCTATGTCGGAATAAAAAGTAAAAGTCGAGGAAGTGGCCGTATCTATGACGTATGCGCCCGTGTCCGCGGTGTTGGCCGTGCGAATCTCCGCAGACATCGTGGCCATGGCTTGTCTGCCCGCATCCACGTCGGCAATGCCGCCGGAAATGAATGCGCTGTAAATCCAGATATTCCGTGCGAACAGGCCAAGCACCACCATAATCAGGCTAAAGACAAATACTCCGAGTAAAGTCTCTATCAGCGTAAAGCCTCTTTGATTCTGTAAATTTTTCTTCATATCAAGATGGGTTGAGAGTTATATCCTGTTCGCTCCACGGAGCCGATACGTCTATTGTTCCCGTAAAATCTCCGAAGCCGGTCTTGGATACGGTAATGTTGTAAGTTCCGGCGGAAAGACCGTTCCAAAAAACTTCTCCGGGCGTGGAGCAGGTGCTGGAGTTGGTGGTTTTTGTTTCGTCGAAAGTATCCAGAGTCAGATGTACGGACGCGCCGTCTACGGCCGTTCCGTTTTGGTCCTTGACTGTGATCAAAACAGCATCATCCACATGAGGCACTACTTCCAGGGTCAGCTGCTTGGTTTCGCCGGGATTGAGAGCGAAGCTTGGCAAAGGATTCGAGCCCGCCAGGTCGTAACTGCCGGAATCCAGGGCTGCCGAATAGGTATCCCATTCGAGCGGCGTTATTTGGCTGTTACCCGAGCCATCCGTAGTAAAATCCTGAGCCGGATATTTCAAAACATCGGGCGATGAACCTATGAGCTTCGTGCCGGTCAAGGTAAAACCTATGCTTGGCAGGGCTGCGCAGGCGGCATCCTCGGTCGCGACGTTGAGAGTGCTGGTCTCGTCTATCGTTAGACTGGTTTGAGTGACCTGCTGTATTACTACGGTTGCGTCAGGCTTCAGAGGATTATCGCCCGCATCTCCGCCCAGGGGATAGGTTTGGTCCGTGGAATAGCCGCTCTTGGTGGCAACGATATTGTAGGCGTTGGTACCAGGCGGAGCGTCCACTATTTTTAGCCAGCCGTCATTGTCCGTCGTATCCTGGATAAGGGTGGCGGGAGCGGTTTGATTATTTGTGATGGTAATCGAAGCGCCTTGCACCGGCAGTCCGTTCGAGTCAAAAACCTGCACGAATAGAGCGCCGTTGGTGGAAGCGGTTTCCAGCGCGTGCGGCGCGACCAGGGTGACGAACTTCAGCGGAGCGAATGCCCGACAGTTTGAACAAGTTATGTCCAGATCCGCAATTTTATAATCGGCCGGCGAAGTATCTGCCGGGCTGCCGCCAATCGTGCCGTCAAACGGGTCGTCCACATTGCGCACCGTAGTGGTCACCGCGAAGGACCAGTTATCCCGCGTTATCGTCTGGTTGTGCTGCAACACTCCCGAAGGAATGCCTCCCGCTACGCCGACGCTTTCATAGGGAAGATTGCGGATTATTTCAAACTGTTCGTTGGCGACTGTGGTGGCGGCTACCTTGGCGCGCGAAACTTCCACCGCGTTTGCGAGTACGACAAAAGCCTTGTCTGCCATTAGGGCGATAATCACAAAGAGAGCGGAGCCTACCAGGGTTTCAATCAAAGTAAAACCTTTTTGGTTTTTTCTAAAAGGCATAACCGTAAGAATATTTTAGCCCATTATGATATAATTCGCCATATGAACAGAAAGAAAATCGTCATTGGCAACTGGAAAATGAATCCCGCCGGCGGGAGGGAGGCCGAGACTATGTTCCGCCGCTCCGAACGCCTGCTCGGGCCGCTCCGAAATATCGAAGCCGTCATCTGCCCGCCATTTATCTATCTTGAGAATCTCAAAAAAATTTCCCGAAAGATAAAACTCGGCGCACAGGATGCCTTCTGGGGAGACAAAGGGCCTTTTACCGGCGAAGTTTCGGCCGAGATGCTCGGCAATCTGGGTGCGAAGTACGTAATCGTGGGTCATTCTGAACGCCGCGCATTGGGTGAATCGGATGATATGGTAAATAAAAAACTAAAAGGAGTTCTCGCTGCCGGGCTTTCGCCCGTCGTGTGCGTGGGCGAACTTTCGCGGGACAATCGCCATCAGTATTTTGACACGGTCAAAGCCCAGATCCGCGCCGCGCTCGCCGGCGTGCCTAAAACCCTCTTTCATAAAGTGATTGTAGCCTACGAGCCGGTCTGGGCTATTTCCAGCACCAAGAATCGCCGCGACGCCACGCCCAAAGACTCCCTGGAAATGGCGATTTACATCCGCAAAGTTCTCTCGGATATGAGCTCGCCGCCTGTCGCCGCTTCGGTCCGGATAATCTATGGCGGCTCGGTCACGGAAAAAGACGCAGGAGAATTTCTCAAAAGCGGCGGAGTGGTGGGGCTTTTGCCCGGCCGCGCCAGCCTGACCCCGGAAAAATTTGCGAAGATAGTAAAAATCGCCGAAGATGCGCTCAATTAAGTCGCTCAAAAATATCAAAGGCAAAAAAGTCCTCGTGCGGGTGGATTTTAATCTGTCCATAAAGAATGGCCGGCCGGAAGACGATTTCCGGATAAAAAAATCCTTGCCCACGATTAATTTTTTGGTTAAAAAAGGCGCGGAAGTAATTCTAATTTCTCACCTGGGCCGGGGCGCCGATACTCTGGCGCCGGTGGCCAAGGTGCTTCGGAAGTATGTGAAGCGTGCGAAGTTCGTGCCGGAAGTGCTGGGACCGAAAACTACCAAAGCAGTGCTCGCGATGAAAGCCGGCGATGTCGTCTTGCTGGAGAATCTACGCACGGATAAGAGAGAGCAGATGCCGGACGAAAAATTTGCGAAGCATCTGGCGGCATTGGCGGACATATATGTTAACGAAGCTTTTCCGGTCTCGCATCGGAACGATGCTTCCATCACCCTCTTGCCGAAATTCCTGCCGCACTACGCGGGTTTCCAGCTGGAAAAAGAAGTTCAGAATCTTTCCAAGGCTCTTCGGCCGAAACATCCGTTCCTCTTCATCCTCGGCGGCGCGAAATTCGAAACCAAATTGCCGCTGATAAAAAAATATCTTCGCCTGGCCGACCGCATTTTCATCGGAGGCGCGCTCTTGAATGATTTTCTCCGGGCCGAGGGCTACGAAGTCGGCAAATCCTTGACCGATGATTCCAAACTGGATAAAAAAATCGTAAACAACAAAAAAATAATTTTGCCGGACTACGTAATAGTCAAAAAAGGCGGGAAAATGTCGACGAAAAAATCGGATGCGGTCAAAAAGGACGAAATGATCCTGGATATCGGCGCGCAATCCGCAAAAATGCTCGCACCGTATGCAAAAAAAGCAAAACTCATCCTCTGGAACGGTCCCTTGGGCAAATATGAAGACGGCGGAGCCTCCAGCACCAAAAAAATTCTTAAGCTCGTGGCCGCCTCCCGCGCCGAGAGCATCATCGGCGGGGGAGACACCGTCGCCCTCATCTCGGAAATGAAAATGGAGAAAAAATTCACCTTTGTATCCACCGGCGGCGGCGCCACCTTGGACTTCCTGGCGAGCGGCACCTTGCCCGGGATCAAAGCCCTTTCTTGATTTTCTCTGCTGTTTCGACGGCTTCGCCGGGGTTATAGCCGCGGCGGCCGTGCCACATTTGGAAGCCGTCGTCCGCGTAGCGGGGGATGACGTGAATGTGCGAATGGAAAATGACCTGCCCGGCGGCGGCGCGATTGTTCATATTTATATTTATGCCGTCCGAGCCCAAGGCATCGATGCCGTGGCTGACTTTTTTCACCACTTTCATCATATCCGCAATGAGGTCTTCCGGGGTTTCCAATATATTTTCAAAATGCTCCTTGGGGATGACCAGGGTATGCCCGATATTTACCGGCGCGATGTCCAGGAACGCCAGCACGCTGTCATCTTCATAGACTTTATAGCTCGGAATTTCACCCTCAACGATTTTGCAGAAAATGCAGCTATCCATAGCTATATTATATGCTAAAATCTCATTATGCATAAGCACGGGGAACTCATCGGCAAGATTTTGGAAAAAAGAAGCATTACTGACGAGGCGGAAATCGATGCATTTCTTAATCCTGACTATGAGCGCGGATTGCACGATCCTTTTCTGATGCGGGATATGGAGCGGGCCTGCGTGCGCCTGTACGAAGCTATTGATGCCGGGGAGAAAATTGTTATCTATGCCGACTATGATTGCGACGGCATTCCCGGCGCCGTGATTTTACGGGATTTGTTCCGATTGGTCGGATATGAAAATTACGAAGTATATATTCCGCAGAGAAATTCCGAGGGCTACGGGCTCAATATCGCAGCCATCAAGCAGTTCGCGGATGCTGGAGTAAAGCTTCTCATCACTATCGACCTCGGCATCACCGCCGTGGAGGAAGTTGCCCAGGCGGAAGTCTTCGGCATAGACGTTATTATCACTGACCACCACCTGCCTCGCGTTGAGGCGAGTCAAGACGGGCATTCCTCCTTGGCCTTACCTCGTGCTTACGCGATACTAAATCCCAAGACGGATAATTATCCGGAAAAGATGCTGTGCGGCGCCGGAGTTGCTTTCAAATTCGCGCAGGGTTTCATAAAAAAATACGGCGAGCTGTACAAGATAAAGTCCGGCGCGGAAAAATGGATGCTGGATATGGCCGGGCTCGCCACGCTCTCGGATATGGTGCCGCTTCTCGGCGAGAATCGCGTCATCGCGCACTTTGGGCTCAAGGTTCTGCGCAAGTCTCCGCGTTTGGGACTGCGGGCGCTTCTTCGCCGGATAAATATAGATCAGGCAAATCTCACCGAGGACGACATCGGCTTTATGATTGCGCCGCGGCTAAACGCCGCCTCGCGCATGAGTGATCCGCGCCGGGCGTACGAACTCCTCATTGCCGATAGCCGGAGTGAAGCGGAAAAACTGGCGGACCACCTCTCCGATATAAACGACGAGCGCAAAGTCATAGTGGCCGGCATTATCCGCGAAGTGAACAAGCGCCTGCGCCAGCGCGAACCGCGCGAGGTGATAGTCATCGGCGACCCAAAGTGGCGCGTGGGCGTGCTCGGCCTGGTGGCCGGCCGTCTTTCGGATGAATATCGCCGGCCGGCCTTTGTCTGGGGCAAGGACGAGAGCGACGCCATCAAGGGCTCTTGCCGGAGCGACGGCTCGGTCTCCGTGGTGGAGCTTATGACTGAGACGCGCGAATCATTCATAGATTTCGGCGGGCACGAGCAGGCGGGAGGATTTACCGTTCGGAGCGACAGCATTCATTTTTTGGAGGAAACCCTCTCCGGCTCATATGCAAAAGTAAAGCGTGAACAGAAATCAGCCGATGCGGACATAGACATTGCGGGCGACTTGTCCCTGGTCAATATGGAAAATTGGCGCGAACTGGAAAAGCTTGCGCCCTTCGGCCTGGGCAATCCCAAACCGGTTTTTCTTTTTGAAAATGTAAAAATGGACAAGGCCCGAACCTTCGGCAAGAACGGCTCCGGCGAACACTTGGAAGTGGTTTTCTCCGACACCGGTGGCAACCGCACCAAAGCGGTGGCTTTTTTTGCCGGCGGAAATTCTTTTCAGGCGCCGGTGCGGGAGGGAGCAACGGCGAAACTCCTGGGCACCTTTGATTTGTCCCGCTATGGCGGCAGGCAAGAGCTGCGTTTGCGGATAGTGGACATAACGAATTAAGAAATGAAAGAAAAAGATACTAAAATTGAAATTTATACAGATGGCGCGGCCAAAGGCAATCCCGGTCCGGCCGGCTGGGCGGCGATTTTCGTGTCGGATGATGATGTCCGGGAAATCGGCGGAGGCTCCCCGCACGCGACCAATAATCAGATGGAGCTCACCGCCGCTATTGAAGCGTTGAAGTATTTAAAGTCTTCTGGTAAAAAATACGAACTGGTGGAAATTTTCTCCGATTCCAAATACGTGATCCTCGGCATCACCGAATGGATTTACAATTGGCAAAAGAACGGCTGGCGAAGCGCGGGCAAAAAGCCGGTGCTGAATCGGGAGCTCTGGGAGGAATTGAATCATCTGACGGATGAATTAAAGCCAAAGTGGATATACGTGAAAGGTCATCACGTGAGCGTTTGGAACAACCGCGCGGACGAGGTTGCGGTCAGTTTCGCCGAAGGCAATCCCGTAAAACTCAAAGGCAGGTAAATGCGGGACGAAGTTTTCTATCCGGCCCTTCTCGGGTTTGTCGGCGGAGTTTTATTTGCTTCTTTCATACACGCGGATGCCAAGCTGCTTTTTCTGGCCGGCCTCATAACCCTCGCCCTGTTTTTCATATTTTCCTTTATTTTCCGGTCCAGGTTAGCAGTCGCGGCATGCTTATTTATTTTGCTTTTCGCGGCCGGAGCGGTACGCTTTCAAGCAGCCGGCACGAATTTGCCGGAGGCTTTTGAAAAAATTGCGGGAACCAAAGTCTCCCTTATTGGCACGGTCGTGGACGAGCCGGAACAAAGGCAGAACAGCATTGCCCTCACGGTCGAAGTCAAAGAAGGCGGCGAGAAAGCCAGGGTGCTGGTCGGCGAAGACCTGGGCGGGGAATTCGCCTACGGCGACAAGGTGGAAATAACCGGCGTACTCAAGCATCCGGAAAATTTCGAGACCGACCAGGGTAAAACTTTCGATTACGTGAATTATCTGCGTAAGGACGGAATACTTTACGTTATGCAATATCCTAAGACGAAAGTAATTTCTTCTGGCGGAGGCAGCCGCATAAAGCGCGCGCTGTTTTCGGTAAAAGAAAAATTCCTGACAGCAATACACTATAATCTGCCGACGCCGGAAAATATTTTCCTCGGCGGGCTGGTCCTGGGAGAAAAATCTTCCTTCAGCCAGGAAATGCGCCAGAAATTCGTGAACACCGGCACCATACACATCATCGCCCTCTCCGGCTATAACATCACCATCGTGGCGAACTGGTTCCGCGAATTGTTTTCATTCCTGGCGCCCGCTTTCGCCGCCGGCGCGGGTGTGCTTTCCATAATTTTGTTCGTGCTTATGACCGGGGCGGGCTCCACTGCGGTGCGGGCGGGGATTATGGCTGTACTCGCAATCCTCGCTCGTACCACCGGGCGGGAATACGATGCCGGCCGGGCGCTGCTTTTCGCCGGCGCGGCGATGGTCTTACTCAACCCTCTGATTCTTGCTTTCGACGTTTCCTTCCAATTGTCTTTTTTGGCTACCGTAGCGGTTATTTTTCTCACTCCGCGCATAGAAAAATATTTTCTCTGGGTTCCCAATCGGTTCGGCCTGCAGGGAATTGCCGCGGTCACTACTGCGGCGTACATTTTCGTCTTACCGTTCATACTCTACGAGATGGGCACGTTCTCGTTGGTGGCTCTGCCGACAAATTTTTTGGTCCTGCCATT
The DNA here is from genome assembly GCA_035549995.1 of Minisyncoccota bacterium. GTDB lineage: Bacteria > Patescibacteriota > Minisyncoccia > Phycocordibacterales > UBA9973 > UBA9973. Next base: position 10,977 of record DASZPN010000006.1, on the reverse strand, counting down.
TATCCCTGCGACGATGGCCCTCGGCTTCGGGACCGGCATCGCGGGAATTCTGTCCCGTTTCCTGGTCGCGCCGTTTGCCTGGATCACTTATGTGTTGCTCCACCTGGAGCTCGGCATTATCGGCCTCTTCGCCCGCCTGCCTCTGGCCTCTTTCACTATTCCGCACTTCCCCCTAATTGCCACTATCCTCCTATATGCTTTGCTTACCCTTTACATCTTTGGCAGCGACATAGCCTTATTTTTCAAGGGATTTTAGCTTGACTTTTGTATTCTATTGTGCTATAATATGAAGCATAACTAGTTAATTTGAAAAATTTGATGTTCCTTGCAATCGTCTCGCTGGTGATTGCAAGCTGTAGCTCCCCTCGGGTTGAGCGTAAACCCAGCGATTTGACAGTATCCATAAGTTTGGATACCACAGTTATTTGTCAGGAGCCTATTACGGCTGCCCGTTATGATTGTAATAAAAAACTTCTCAAGGACCCAAAATTAGTTGGGATGAAAGAAGTGAAAAATCCTATTACCTTAAAGAAAGACACTGTTATATCCGGAGACAGTTTGATCCGGAAAGGGTACGGGCCTGTTGCTCGCAAAAATTCCTCTGGCTCGGATTTCTCCTGGTTAGGAAATTTGCTGAAATGGATTGGCGCAATTTTAGCGCTTATCCTGGCCTTACTCATCGCCTTCTGGATTTTGCGGGAATTGTATTTCTGGCTGGAGGATCTCTGGTTGAGTCGTAGAACTCCCCGTAATCCTGAACAGAATGCAACAAACCGTCATTCAGAGACGGTCTCACATTCAGATCGTGGCGGCCAGCAACGCCAACAAAATTATCAGCAGAACCAACAAGAGGAAGCTGGTAATGGTGGCGGTGGTCCAAACATTCATGTTGAGCACATAGAGCATGTGCATATATACGTGAATGCTCGCGGACGAAACCGCGGAAATTAATTAAGTCCTGTAAAAAGGCAGAAAGCCCGTCGCAAACAAATGCGGCGGTTTTTTTATTTTTGCCAAAACCCGGAAACCTGCTATAGTTATGGCTTAAATTGTTTTTTATGAAAAGAATAATTTTGGTTCTATTCTTTACCTTGTCCAGTCTTATCCTGCTCGCCCAAAACAAAAGGAGTTTTTCTGGGGAGCGTCAGAACAATGTTATGTGGTTCTTTGCGCTCCTGGTGGCTACCTTTGCAGTAGTCTTTGTGATAATAAAATATTGCAGGTGGGACAACAAATCTTAATCCGTACCCGCCGAAAACATCGGCGGGGTTTTTATTTGATTTTTAAAATAAATATGCGATAATTCGGCGTCAACAGTTTTTCGTAATCTAAAAAATCAGCGCTTATGAAATCATTTTTTCTGACCGTCCAAAATGACGCAACAGCGAGCTTACTGCTTCTCATCGGCCTTATTTTAGTTATCTACCTTTTTTTCGGCAGGAAAAAAGGAGAAATGGAAGTAATAAAAGAGGAAAAAGGAGAAGAAACAGACTACAGCTTCTCTCCGCACGAATCATTTGACTAGTTGAGTTTTTCCACAGAAGAACTTTTCATTATGTTCGTATTGGGTATACTAAGAGAAGAACCGATCTTGTAAGCTGCACAAGTATAACTCCCCGAAGGCATAGTCTTATGCACTGAGTGATTATTCACTAAATCAAAACCTCAAGTCTTCAAAGTTATCAACGTTGCACAACAGGTTGGTAGGAAAATTGGCAAATTATTGCAATTTATTGAAAGAAAAGATCCCCATTGTTTATCAAACACAAAGGCACGGACGTTAGACCTCCAGGACTAACACTTTCATTTATTTGTATAATTTACTAAAGATTTCCTATCCGCACCGAAAACTGCAAAAAATATTTTTTTTAACCAAAACCCCTTACAGGTCAGACTGCTAAGGGGTATTTTATTTAAGGGAGTTTTTGTAGTTATTCTCTATAACCTCCCAATTAACATTAGCCAGGAACGCTTCCACATATTTTTTCTTTTCGCTGGTCGGGTAGTCGTAGACATATGCGTGTTCCCACATATCTATAGCGAGTATCCAGGAGAGGCCGTTTAGCTGGCCCAGGTGCTGTTCGTCTATCCAGGCCGGTACGAAGCTGCCGGTTTCCTTGTCCCAGCCGAGCACGGCCCAGCCGATGCCGCGGGTAGTGGCCAGGGTTTTGAAACCCGCGAGAAATCCGTCGAATGAGCCCGCCTCTTTTTCAATGGCTTTTTTAAATTCCGAGTCCGCCGGCAGGGGCTTGGCTCCGCCTTCGAGCGAGCCGAAATAAAATTCGTGGTTGCGCATACCGTTAAACTCGAAACCGATGCGGCGGTGCAGTTCTCCGATCATAAACGCGTTTTTCTCCGGGTCGGCCATCAGCTCGCTGAGACTCGCAAAAATACCGTTTAAGTTTTTTACGTATCCCTGATAGAGCTTCAGGTGTTCCTCTATATTCTTCGCCGAGATGCCCTTTAATTCCGGGATATTGAAAGTTTTTGGGGTAAATGTTTTCATATTTTGATTATATCACATAGCCATAGGCAGTATGTTAGAATGTCTTTATGAAAGATAAAAAGGTGGAAGCGCTTATCAAGGGTGAAGCTAAAAGGCAGGCGGAAGGGCTGGAACTCATACCTTCCGAAAACTATGTCTCCGCTGATGTGCTCGCGGCCAACGGTTCTATCTTTACCAACAAATATTCCGAGGGCTACCCCGGCCGACGCTACTACGGCGGGCAGGAATGGACGGACAAGCTGGAACGCCTGGCCATCGAGCGGGTGTGCAAGCTTTTCAAGTGCAAATTCGCCAATGTCCAGCCGCACTCCGGCGCGCCGGCGAACCTGGCCGTGTACGCGGCACTCCTCCAGCCGGGGGACACCGTGCTCGGCATGGACCTATCCCACGGCGGGCACCTGACCCACGGCCATCCGATGACCCTGCCGGCGAAAATTTACAAATTCGTCACTTACAAAATGAAAAATCCCGACACCGGCGAGATTGATTACGCCGAGCTCCGCCGGGTCGCGAGAAAAGAGAAGCCGAAAATAATTCTGGCCGGCTTCTCTGCATATCCGCGAAATCTGGATTATAAAAAATTCGTCTCCATCGCGCGGGAAGTCGGCGCGGTGACTATGGCGGATATGGCGCACATCGCCGGACTGATTGCCGCCGGAGTACTGCGCAATCCTTTTGACGACGGCTTTGACATCATCACCTCTACTACTCACAAAACTCTCCGCGGTCCGCGCGGGGGCATCATCCTCACCCGCGAGAGCGAGGAAATCGCGAAAAAAATAGACAAAGCAATTTTCCCGGGCATCCAGGGCGGCCCGCATATGCACACCATCGCGGCGAAAGCCGTCGCTTTCGGCGAGGCGATGAAGCCAGGTTATAAGAAATACGCCCGGCAGATATTAAAGAACGCCAAAGCGATGGAGAAAGTTTTCAAAAAGCACAAAGTCCGGATGATCGGCGGGGGTACGGACAACCACCTTATCCTCGCGGATGTGTACGGTTCGCTCGGGGTGACCGGCAAGGAAGCGCAGACGGTTTTGGACGAAGTCGGCATCACTCTCAATATGAATTCCATCGCGGGCGACACCCGAAAGCCGCTGGATCCTTCCGGTATCCGCTTTGGCACGCCGGCCATCACCACCCGCGGATTCAAGGAAAAGGATTGCGCGCAAGTGGCCGAGCTTATGATTGAAACCCTGAAGAACAAAGACAACAAGAAAAAGAAGGCGGAAATCAAAAAGAAAATCACCGCGCTGGCCAAGCGGCATCCGATACCGAAATACTTTGTATAGACGTTAGAGACATTATGTTTAACTTTGGTTTTAAAATGAATAGGGCTCCCAAGGACGAATCAGGTGGCAAGCCAAAGATGGAACTGGGTTCTTATGCGGAATTGGTGGAGACACAGCCGGATTTTTGGTATGCCTTTCTGGATTCGAAAGGACAATTCACTACCATATTGAATGCCGTGGGGTCCGGTAAAAGCATTGAAGAGTTAAAAGCATTGAATGCGGAGGTGCCATATATGCACTTTCGGGAATATCTGAAAAGCCGCGGGCAGACGCTATCGGATAATCTTTTGGAAAAAGACAATTATGTAGATTTGATTTCGGTGCACGACGAACTGATTGACCGCATAAAAAATTTTCATACTGAGCACGAACTGAAGCACATTCTGGGCGAGATGAATGATCTATTCCAAATGTACGATCTTGAAAGATGATTTTTTTAGATGCCGCATATTCACGAAAAAATTGATTTTACGGTAGAGGTATTTATTGTTTACCGGGACAAGGTGCTTTTGCGCATGCACGACAAATATAAAATCTGGCTGTCCGTCGGCGGGCACATAGAACTCCACGAAGACCCGATTCAGGCGGCGCTGCGCGAGGTAAAAGAAGAGGTGGGGCTGGATGTAAAAATAATCGGCGAGGCCTTGTCTTTTAAAGAAGACGAATACACTTATATTCCTGCGCCCAGGTTTTTGGGCCGGCACAAAGTGAGCGATACCCACGAGCATATAGTTTTTGTATACTTTGCCACCGCAGAGAGCGACGCCGTGGCTCCGTCTTCCAATTATCATGAACGCGCGGAAACCCGCTGGGTCAGCCTGAAAGAACTCGAAACCATGGATCTCCGCCCAAACGTGCGCCACCTCGCCGCCGAGGCATTAAAAGAATTGGGAACAGAATAATGAAAATATGCGAAAAAGCCCGTGCTACTTTAAAAGTAAATCACAGGGCTTTAATTTTATGGTGGCCAAAGACCGACCACAGCATCATCTCTTTGTAAGCTCCCTTCAGCAGCTCGGAGTGCTCTGAATATTTTTCCTGGATTTTTTGAAACCTATAAAACTTGGTGTACAGCTTGTATAAGAATTCTTCTAAGCTCATATCTTCAATCAACTCGATCCTGTGCGGATTTTGAGATTGAAAATAAGAGTTAAATTCATTCGCAAACTTATAATACAGGTTGATTGCTTCTCCGAGGGGTATCTCGGGCTCACCGGGCTTCCAAGGCCCTGCCTGGTTTTGGATCATGCCTATGACAGAGTAATTAAATATTCCGAGGAATTCGGATTTTAGACTGTCTCCTACGCCGTTGACCTTCTGAACCCCATTCGAAGAAACTGTTTTAATCCTATATATTTTTATAAACATTTGGGTTGCTATCGATCCGCTTCTTAAAAATCTCCAAGTCGCTCCGTAATCTAGGAATTTAATTACAAAGATCTGAAATGCTACGTTTAAGGTGGCATTTTTAACGCCGAGTATTCTTTTTTCAATCATAAAAACTATTTACACCGGAATACTATCAGAACGGCTTCATAAATCAAGATGTTGTTTGTATATGCTCCGGCTTACCTTATAATGGTAATCATGGCGAAACGCGGCAAGTTAATAGTCATAGACGGCACGGACGGCAGCGGCAAAGCTACCCAGGTGGAGCTCTTGGCAAAGCACCTGGAGCTCGAAGGCTACACGGTCAAGCTGGTGGACTTTCCGGAATACTATAAAAATTTCTTCGGCAAATTTATAGGCCACTGCCTGACCGAACAGTATTATAATTTTATAAAAGTGCATCCGAAGATCGCTTCGGTCCTCTACGCCGCCGACCGCTGGGAGAGCAAGGACGAGATCGAAGGCTGGCTGAAAAAGGGCCACATCGTGATTGCAAACCGCTACGCCTCGGCAAACCAGATTCACCAGGGCGGGAAAATAAAAAGCTCTTCCAAACGCGCCGCCTTTATCCGGTGGCTGGACGAGATGGAGTACGAAGTATTCAAGATTCCCCGGCCGGACGCGGTCTTTTATCTGCGGGTGCCGATGAGTTTTATCTTAAAGCTCATTCGGGAGCGCAACAAAAAAATCTCCCGCGCTTACGCCGGCAAGAAGAAGGATATCGTAGAGGGCGACACCGCCTACCTGGAGAATTCCGGCAACGCGGCGCTTTGGCTTGCCAAGACACAGAAGAATTGGGTGAAAATCGAATGCGTCAGGAAAAATTCTCTGCTCAGCCGGGAGGCCATCCACGGCGAGATTTACAAAAAGGTAAAAACTCTGATAAAAAAATAAGCGGTTTTCATGCTATATTTATAGTGTGAAAATCCCCATAGTAAACGAACAGGACGAAGTAATCGGAGAAGAAGAGCGATTTACGGTTCACCAAAAAGGCCTTTTACACAGGGAGGCTCACGTGATATTTGTTACGTCGGATAAAAAAATAATATTTCAAAAACGCGGTCTGAACAAAGAGACTTATCCTGGCCTGTTGGATTGGACAGTAGGCGGACATGTAGATTCTGCTCTTGATACTTATGAACAAACAGCTACAAGGGAAGCAAAAGAAGAAACAGGGATAGATGTGTCAGGGCAACTTATTTTAATTGAAAAGCTTCGCTCAAAATCTTTTGATTCTAGTACCAATCTCATCAACAACAGGTTCACTCAAATATTTGGCTACTTATACAAAGGAGATGTGAAAGATTTAAAACTTGAAGATAAAGAAGCTCTGGGGTTTGAGGCATATAGTTTAGATCAACTGGAAAATTTATCAGATGAAGATAAGAAAAAGTTCATCGGTAAAACAATATCATTAGAATCTATCGATTTATATAAAAAAATAATAAAAAAGGTTAATGAAAATCAAAATTAAAATCTTGAAAGAAGGTGCAAAGGTACCGACGTACGGGCACCTCGGGGACGTGGGCTTGGATTTGTATTCCATGGAAGAGGTCACTATTCCGCCCATGGGGCACCACCGTTTTTGGCACGGCTTCGCGCTGGAAATTCCCGAAGGTTATGGAGGAATTATTATGGATAAATCCAGCATCTCCAAAGCCGGGCTCCTGCATATGGGCGGGGTTTTTGATGCAGGCTATCGCGGGGAATACAACACGCATCTGGTAAACCTTTCCGCCGAGCCGTATACTTTTGAAGTCGGAGACAAAGTCAGCCAGTTGGTCATCATTCCCGCCGGCGGAGCGGAACTCGAAGAGGTGCGGGAGCTTTCCGACTCCTCGCGAGGGGAAGGCGGGTTTGGAAGTACGGGGAAGAAATGATTGAAGAGAAGATAAAAAATTTAATAAAAGAAGCGTTAAAAAAACTTCAAATAGAGGAGGTGGATTTTGTAGTAGAGCACCCGGAAGATTTTAAGAACGGAGATTATTCTACCAATGTGGCCTTGGCTGCCGCCAAAAATTTAAAATTAAATCCGAAAGAGTTGGCCGATAAAATTACAGCGGCCCTTCGACAAGCTCAGGGTGAATTTCCTTTTATAAACGAAATTCAAATAGCCGGGCCGGGATTTATAAACTTTTATTTATCCCGGGAATTTTTTGCGGACTCGGTCAAGGAAATTTTGAAGCAGGCAGGCGAGTGGGGGAAAAACGATTCCGAAAAAGGCAAGAAAATAATGGTGGAATACACCGACCCGAATCCTTTCAAGCCTTTTCACATCGGCCACCTTATGACCAACGCCATCGGCGAATCCGAAGCGCGCATTTTGGAATACTCCGGCGCGAAAGTGGTCCGCGCGAATTACCAGGGTGACGTCGGCCCGCACGTGGCCAAAGCCGTCTGGGCGATTAGGCGCTCCGGCGAAGGCATGGCCGGCAAAGACGCGCTTTGGATAGGAGAACAATACGCAAAAGGGAGTGAAGCGTACGAGAGTGACGGGAACGCCAAAGCGGAAATCGACGAAATCAATAAAAAAATCTACGACCGAAGCAATCCGGAAGTAAATAAAATTTACGACTGGGGCCGGAAGGTCACCCTGGATGCTTTCGAAGAAATTTACAAAACTCTCGGCACGAAATTTAATCATTATTTCTTCGAGTCCGAGATGGCGCCGATTGGAGAGAAAATTGTGCGCGAGAATGTCGGTTCGATTTTCGAAGAATCCGACGGCGCGATAGTCTTTCACGCGGAAAAATACGACCCCAAACTGCACACCCGTGTCTTTATCACTTCGCGCGGTATTCCGCTTTATGAGACCAAGGAAATCGGCCTGACCGCGACCAAGTTTGAAAAAGAAAACCCGGACTTGTCCGTCGTAGTCACCGCCATTGAGCAGGGCGAGTATATGAAGGTTGTCCAAAAGGCGATTTCTCTCATTCATCCGGATTACGAAAAAAGGATGAAGCACCTGACCCACGGCATGATGAAGTTTGCTTCCGGCAAGATGAGCTCGCGCAAAGGCAACGTCATCACCGGCGAGTCGCTCCTCCGGGATTCGATGCAGACCATCAAAGAAAAAATATCCGACCGCGGATTTTCCGAAGCCGAAAAAGAAAAAATAGCGGAGGAAGTCGGCGTGGCGGCGGTGAAGTACTCTATTCTGCGCTCTTCCGTCGCGAGCGACATCGTGTACGACTTTGATAAATCCATTTCCTTTGAGGGCGATTCCGGGCCGTACCTGCAATACACCGCCGTGCGCGCGCAAAGCATCTTGAAAAAAGCGGAAGACGAGAAATTGAAAGCCGGTTTTGAAAATGCGCCGGCGGAGGTTCCGCTTCTGGAGCGGATGCTGTACCAATTTCCCGAAGTCGTCGCCCGCGCGCGGGAGTCAATGGAGCCGCACCATATCACCACCTACCTCACCGAACTCGCGAGCGCATTCAACGCTTTTTACGGCGGGACTTTGATAGTAAATAAAGAAGACGTCCACGCGCCTTACCGCGTGGCCCTCACGGAAGCCTTTCTCACCACGATGCAAAACGGCCTCTACCTCCTCGGCATCAAGACTCCGGAGAAGATGTAGCATTTACATATTATTTTAGTGTGATATAATAAAGGCCGATTTGTAAGGTTCCCTTAGAGACTTTTGGTCTTTATGGGAGCCTTACAAAAAACAGGTTCATTAAAATTATGATTAAAAGTTTAAAGTACGTTTCTGGCCATGAACTGGCTGGCGTACAAACCTTGATCGACAAACAGCTCCGCACAGGAGAACTACCTTTTGAGCTGCTAAAATTTTTTGCAAATGCTACTCCCAAAGAGAGAGAAAAAATGTTATGGAATGTTGATTGGAAAGTTCCAAAATTTCTTGACCATTTGACCCTGCAAGGGAAAAATCTGCAGGAACTAATCAAAGAAATTGAGGAAACTCACGACATTACGAAGGAGAGAGATATGATGCAGGGTAAAAAATTTACTTTCTCCAAAGAGGGAAGAGTCAAAGTGGCATTGGTAAGTCCTCGTATGTTGGGGTTTCATTGGGGTAATTTGCCAAGTTTCAGTTCTTGGCTTTATTTTCTAAAGGATAGTCATCAATATGACATCTTGCCTTCAATTGCCGGGCCACAGGCATACTTGCAATATCCCAAATTGGATATACCCGAATTGCGGGTGTATATAGCTATGGAAACTATTCCGGGTTATGGAGGTGACCCTTGTGTTTTTTGTGTGGGACATGACAGAAGTGGAGCTAAATGGATAAATGGTCGTTGGTTTAACCCAAATCGTCAATTGGGTCTTGATGATTTGTGGCTTGTAAAAAGTTTGTTTATTCAGTAATTATTAGAGGCTGTTCTTTCTTTTAGATTGAACAGTCTCTTTTATTTTATTGCAAAAGTGTAATTTATTGAGTATGATTTATTTATGCGTCGAAGGGGTCATCGCCCCGGAGCTTGGGGAAGAAATCCGCGAGGAAAGTAGAACCCCTTAAATGAGTACAAAAGCGAGGTGGTACCACGGGCTTTGTCCGGCGAAAGCTTAGGAGAAACTCGTCCTTGCACTGCAGCCGAGCCAGGCTGTATTGCGGGGACGGGTTTTTAATTTTATGGAGAAAAATTCTGAAAACAAAAAATCGGAATCGGCTCTGCGCGAGGAGCGTGTTTTGGACTTCTGGAAAGAAAATAAAATTTTTGAGAAATCTCTTCAGAAAAAACCTTCTAAGGGCGAGTTTGTTTTCTACGAAGGCCCGCCCACCGCGAACGGCCGGCCGGGCATTCACCACCTGGAGGCCCGCTCTTTCAAGGATGCTATCCCGCGCTACAAGACTATGCAGGGCTATCACGTGCGGCGCAAGGGCGGATGGGACACGCACGGATTGCCGGTGGAGCTTCAGGTGGAAAAAGCTCTCGGCTTGAAATCAAAAAAAGAAATAGACAGCTATGGCATCGCGGAGTTCAACAAAAAATGCCGGGAGAGCGTCTGGGAATACGTGGACATTTGGGACAAATTTACCGAGCGCGTCGGCTACTGGGTGGACGAAAAGAATCCGTACATCACCTACAAGAATGATTATATCGAGTCCGTCTGGAATATTGTCCAGCGGGTGGACCAGCGCGGCTTGCTTTATAAGGATTACAAGGTCGTGCCCTGGTGCCCGCGCTGCGGCACGGCGCTCTCCAGCCACGAACTCGCGCAGGGTTATCAGGATGATAAAGATTTGTCGGTGTACGCCAAGTTTAAAGTGAAGGGCCAGGAGAATACATATATATTAGCCTGGACTACCACGCCGTGGACTCTGCCCGGAAACGTGGCTCTCGCGGTAGGGGAGGATATTGGATACGTAAAAATAGAAAAAGAAAATGAAACTCTTATTCTCGCCAAAGAAAGATTAAATATTATAGAAGGAGAATATAAAATTTTAGAAACAATTCAGGGCAAAGACCTTGTCGGTCTGGAATACGAACCTCTCTACCCGTTTCTCGCCGGGGAGTTGCCGGAATCGCAGAAAGAAAATCTGGCCAAGGCTTACAAAGTTTACCCTGCGGATTTCGTGACGACCGAAGACGGCACCGGGGTGGTGCACACGGCGGTGATGTACGGCCAGGATGACTTTGTCCTCGGCACTAAAATTGGCCTGCCGAAATATCATCTGGTGGACGAAGCCGGGCACTTTATCAAAGGCACCGGGTTTCTGGAAGGCCGTTTTGTGAAGGACGAGGAAGTGGCGGTGGATATCATCAAAGACCTCGCGCACCGCGGACTCCTTTTTAAAAAAGAAAAATACGAACACTCTTA
>DASZPN010000005.1:0-8405 GCA_035549995.1 Minisyncoccota bacterium | reverse complement strand
AACAACCGCACAAGAAAATAAGGAGGAAGAAAAAAAGGAGATCACCGCCGGCGCTGATACTGCCGCTCCTGAGAAGACCGTCAAAACCAAAGGCTCCAAGAAAAAGATTGTCTCCGGTATCGTGTATATCGACGCGACTTTCAACAACACCAAGGTTCTCTTCAGCGACAAGTTGGGCAACGCGCTCATCTGGTCCACGGCCGGCTCGCTCGGCTTCAAGGGCGCTAAAAAGGGCACCCCCTTTGCCGCCTCTAAAGTTGGCGATGTCGTTGGCGGCAAGGCGCTCGAGATGGGCGTCAAAGATGCGGACGTGGTGGTGCGAGGTGTGGGTTCCGGACGCGAGCCGGCCATCCGCGCGTTTATGGCTCACGGCATAGAGATAACTTCCATCAAGGATTCTACGCCGGTGCCCCACAACGGCCCCAAGCCTAAAAAGCCGAGGAGAGTGTAAAAATAATTTAAGTAATCAGAACATATGATAACCAAACCAAAATTTAAAATCTGCAGGAGGCTCGGACCCGGAGTATATGACAAATGTCAGACTCCGAAATTCTCCACTACTTCCGGCAAGTTCGGCGCTCCCGGCGGCCGCCGGCCCAAGGCGCTTTCGGAATACGGCACCCAGCTGGTGGAAAAGCAGAAAATACGCTTGTCTTATGGCATCACCGAACGCCAGCTTTCCAATTACGTTAAAAAAGCTTCGCACCAAAAGGGCGCCGGCGCAGCGGACAAATTCTACGAAGAGCTTGAGTCCCGCCTGGACAATGTCGTCTATCGCATGGGCCTGGCTTCGACCCGCCGTGCGGCCAGACAGATGGTTTCGCACGGGCACTTTACCGTGAACGGCCATAAAGTCACCATACCTTCTTATAGCGTAAAGCAGGGCGATTCTGTCGGCATCCGGGAAGGTTCCAAATCCAAAAAGCTTTTTGAGGGCCTGGCAGAGAAGAACAAGGAATACATTCAGCCCGGGTGGACATCTTTTGATTTCGCGCGGATGGAAGGCAAGGTTACGGGCAAGCCTAAAAACGGAGATACTTTCCTGGATCTAGCCGCAGTGCTTGAATTTTATAGTCGTTAAAATTTTGATACATATTATAAGTTTAAATATTTTTTCAACATATGCCTGAATATAAAATAATTATGCCGTCCAAACCGCGCGTCGTTTCCGAAGAAGGGAACAAAGGTGTTTTCGAGATCGACGGGCTGTATCCTGGGTACGGTCATACTCTGGGCAACAGCTTGCGGAGAATAATTCTCTCGTCTCTCCCTGGCGCGAGCATAACCTCCATAAAAATTGAAGGCATCAGCCACGAATTCCAGGCGATGGAAGGCATCAAAGAGGACGTCATCGTCATGATTCTAAATCTTAAAAAAGTCCGCTTCAAGATGCTTTCGGACGAGCCGCAGACCGTGACCCTCTCGGTCAAAGGCCCGAAGGAAGTCTTGGCTTCCGACATCAAGACCGGCGGCCAGGTGGAGGTGCTGAATCCGGATCTTCACATTGCGGAGGTCACCGGCAAGGTCAATCTCAATATCGAGATGAATATAGAAAAAGGCTTGGGCTTTATACCCAAGGAAGTTCTTCAGAAAGACAAAGTGGATATTGGCACCATCGCAGTGGACGCTATCTTCACGCCGATTCGCCGCGTATCTTACGAGGTGGAAAATATGCGCGTGGGCGACAAGACCAACCACAACCGCCTGCGCCTGGCTATCGAAACAGACGGCACTCTCTCTGCGCGCGAAGCGCTTTCCCAGTCTATCGAGATTATGATCAACCAACTCAAAGCCATCGTGGACTTCAAGGAGCCGGAAGAGGAAATCAAGCCGGAGAAGAAAGCCGTCAAGGCCGAGGAAAAGGAAGGCGGTGAGGAGAAAAAGGCAGAAGATGTCGCAGATGCACTCAAGACCCGTGTGGATACTCTGGATCTTTCCACCCGCACCCTGAATGCTCTGACCGCCGCGAATATCCGCACCTTGGGCGGCCTGGCCAGGAAGAAGCGCGAGGATCTCCTGGAAGTAGAGGGTATCGGCGAGAAGGGCATTTCCGAAATCAAGAAAGTGCTGGCCAAGTTCGGTATGACGATGAAAGAATAAAAATTTATGCGACATCATAATGCCAACAGAAAATTCGGACGTACTAAGAATCAGAGAAATGCTCTGATAAGTTCTTTGGCACTGAACTTGATTGTTCGAGGAAAGATAAAAACAACCGAGCCCAAGGCCAAAGAACTTCGCCCTTTTATTGAAAAGATGGTGACGCTTGCAAAGAAAGGCGATATGCATTCTCGCCGGCTGGCCACCGCCAGATTGTCCAACCGCAAGCGCGAGGCCAAAAAGCTTTTTGAAGTCATTGCTCCTAAGTATTCCGAGCGCAAGGGCGGCTACACCCGCATCCTAAAGATGGGGCCCAGAAAGTCAGACGGAGCTCGGATGGCAGTAATAGAATTTGTATAGTTCGGCAAGCTCACCACAAGTAATATGAAAAAAACAGCAACCAAAACCAAAAAAGAAACCAAAGTGATAGACGCAGCCGGCCGCCCGCTCGGCCGGGTCGCCAGCGAGGCAGCTACTTACCTCATCGGCAAGAATACGCCCGCTTACGAACGCAACGTTTTCTCCGGCTGTCCGGTGCGGGTGGTAAACGCTTCCCAGATCGAAATAACCGAAAAGAAGCTCGGGGATTTGCAGCATTTGCGCTATTCCGGCCACCCGGGCGGATTGCGCACCGATAAAGGTATGCACACCGCGGCCAAGAAGGGGATGAAAGAACTCGTCCGCCTGGCTGTCGATCGCATGCTTCCGAAAAATAAACTGCGCAAAGAGATGGTCAAGCATTTAACAGTAGAAAACTAATATGGATAAAGAAAATAAAGATAAGTCCACAGACAAATACAGTGAAGCAGTCGGCCGCAGGAAGACCTCTACCGCCCGCGTGCGAATTACGCCCGCGGCAAAGAGCTCTTTTATAGTGAACGGCAAGGATGCCAAAGAATATTTCAAGACCGAAGAAGAGCGCCGCCTGGTGGCGGATCCGTTGGTAAAGGGCCTAGCCAAAGAAGGCGACAAGCCCGTGGGGAAGTGGAGCATTGAAGCCCGCGTTTCGGGCGGCGGTACGCATTCCCAGGCCGAAGCCGTGCGCCACGGCTTGGCCCGCGCTCTGGTGGAATCCGATTCCGAACTCCGCACGAAATTAAAGACCCTGGGCTTTCTCAAGCGCGACCAGCGCGCCAAGGAACGCCGCAAGTTCGGCCTCAAAAAGGCCCGTAAGAGCCCTCAATGGTCTAAACGTTAAAACAAAAATCCCCTTGAAAAAGAGGGGATTTTTGTTATTATGGGCATATGATAGATAAAGACCCGTCCGCCGAGGAGGCGGAAGACGTAGTTTTTGAAGACTCGGACGAGGAAGGAATGGCCAAAGGCGCCGCCGACAAGCTCAAAGAGCTTCGGGAAAAGATAAAAGAATTGGAAAAAGAAAAGGCCGAATACCTGACCGGCTGGCAAAAAGAGCGGGCGGATTTTGCAAACTACAAGAAAGACGAGGAGAACCGGAAGGCGATGTTCTCCGAGTCCGTACGGGAGCGTATCCTTTCAAAGTTCTTATCCGTCTTGGACAGCTTTAATATGGCCTTCGCGAATCGCGATGCCTGGGAGAAGGTGGACAAGAACTGGCGTATCGGGGTGGAGCATATTTATTCCCAGCTTGAAAGCGTGTTCGAAGAATACGGCGTCAAATCCTTCGGCGAGGAAGGGGAGCCGTTTGACCCGAATCTTTTTCACTCGATAGACACGGTAGAGACCGACGACAAAAATCTGGACCACAAAATCGCCAAAGTCATCCAAAAGGGGTACATTTTAGGAAGCGATCCGCGCCAGGGCGGGACAGGCCGCGTCCTCCGCCCGGCGAATGTGAATGTCTACGAGTTTAAAAAAGAGTAACAATCCTTATTAACACTTCTGACGGCCGTCTAAAAGTGTTAACATCAATTTTTCAGAGCTTCCAAAAAGGCGCGGGAGGTTTCCGGGTCCAGGTTGTCGGAGACGATGATCATAAGCTCGGTCGTGAGGCCGAGATCTTTTTTTATATTTTCAAAAAGGTGCTCGTAGGGGAGCGGGGAAATCCAGACGGTGTTCTTCACGCAGGTAAAGTTCGCTTTTTTCAGGAGGTAGCGCAGGGCTTCGCGCTCGCTCTTGCGGGCCTCGTCCAGGTCCAGGATGATGATGCGCCAGCGGCCGTCCCATGCGGCCGGCACGAGCCCCATGTCGTTTTCCAGAGCCAGGCTGTGCATTTTCTTTCTGCCCTCCTTGGTGAGTCTGGCGTATTCTTTTTGGGGAGAATGGATGCTTTCAATGAGTCCTGCCGCCCGCAAGTTTTTGAGCGACCGGGTCACGGAATACTTGTTTTGGTCTTCAAAACCGCTCTCTATTTCGTTGATAGGCGTTGCGGGTTTTTGGCCTAAAATTTTGATTATTTTGCCGGAATAATTCCTCTTTCTTGACATACCCATATAATATAATTTATATTAGGAATTAGCAAGTATTTCGCGACCGCAAAAAACTTGCTAATTATATTGGCTTCCTGTACAATAGGGAAGTAAGGTTAATAGCATTAAAAAAACATTATAAATAACTTGCCCTGAATAAATTGAAGGGTAAATAAAAAACATATGGCAAAAATATTAGGTATAGATTTGGGAACAACTAACTCGGCATTCGCGGTCATTGAGGGCGGCGAGCCGAAAATCTTGGAGAACGCGGAAGGCACGCGCACTACCCCCTCCATCGTGGCCACCGCCAAAAACGGGGACAGATTGGTGGGCGTCCTGGCCAAGCGGCAGTCCGTCACCAACCCCAAGAACACAATTTTCCAAATAAAAAGATTTATCGGCCACAGCTACGATGAGCCGGGTGTGCAGAAGGACATTCAGTCCGTGCCGTTTGAGGTGCGAAAGAGCGACAACGGCGGCATAGAGGTGAAGATGGCCGACAAATGGTATCGCCCCGAAGAAATCTCCGCGATGATTCTGCAAAAGATGAAGGCGGATGCGGAGGCGCGCCTGGGCGAGAAAATCACCGAGGCGGTCATCACCGTGCCGGCGTACTTCAACGACGCGCAGAGAAAAGCCACCAAGGATGCGGGGCAGATTGCGGGCCTGGATGTCAAAAGAATAATCAACGAGCCCACAGCGGCGGCCCTGGCTTACGGATTCAACAAAAAGAAGAACGAGAAAATCGCGGTGTTTGACTTCGGCGGCGGCACTTTTGATATTTCCGTGCTGGAGGTGGGCGAGGACGTGGTGGAAGTGAAGTCCACGGACGGCGACGCGCACCTGGGCGGCAAGGACATTGATCAGAAAATCATAAACTGGCTGGCGGACGGCTTTCAAAAAGAGCACGGCATAGATCTGCGCAAGGACCCGCTGTCCAAACAGCGCCTGGACGACGCGGCGGAAAAAGCCAAGATTGAGCTTTCCACCGCGGTAGAATCCGAAATCAATATTCCCTTTATCACTTCCGGCGAATCCGGCCCGCTCCACCTGGTGCGCACGATGAAGCGCGCGGACCTGGAGGACCTGACCCGGGAATTCGTGGACCGCGCGATGGCGATAACCCGCCGCGCGATGGACGCTTCGCCTTTCAAGGTGGGCGACATAAACGAAGTCATCCTGGTGGGCGGGCAGACCCGCATGCCGATGATTCAGAGCGAAGTGGAAAAATTCTTCGGCAAGAAGCCGAACCTGTCCGTGAACCCGGACGAAGTCGTGGCCCTCGGCGCGGCCGTGCAGGCCGGCGTACTCCAGGGCGACGTGAAGGATGTATTGCTCCTCGACGTCATCCCACTTTCCCTCGGCATAGAGACCCTGGGCGGAGTGGCCACCAAGCTTATCGAAAAGAACACCACCATCCCGGCCAGCAAATCCCAGGTGTTTTCTACCGCGGCGGACAATCAGACCTCGGTGGAGATTCACATCGTGCAGGGCGAGCGCCCGATGGCGGGGGACAACAAATCCCTGGGCCGGTTTATATTGGACGGTATCCCGCCCGCACCCCGCGGAATGCCGCAGATAGAAGTCACCTTTGACGTGGACGCGAACGGCATACTGAACGTAAAGGCGATGGACAAGGCCTCCGGTAAGACTCAGAGCATCCGCATAGAAGCCAGCTCCGGCTTGAAAGACGAAGACATCAAGAAAATGCAGGCGGACGCGGAAGCTCACGCGGAGGAAGACAAGAAGAAGAAAGAAGTCGCCGATGTGAAGAACACCGCCGAGATGATGACCTATACCGCGGAGAAAGCTCTGAAGGACAACGAGGCCAAAATTCCGGCCGATGTGAAAGACGCTGTGAATGCAAAAATCACCGCGCTCCGCGGAGTCAAAGATGGCTCGGATGTTGACGCCATCAAGAAAGCGACGGAAGAACTTTCTGCCGAAATGTCCAAAATCGGGGAAGCTATGTCAAAGGCCGCGCCTGCGGCTGACGCCTCCGGCGCGGCCCCATCCGGCGAAGAGCCAAAAACTACTGATGCGGAATTCAAAGAAGGGGAGAATGGAGAAGGAGAGGCACCGAAACAATAAGTTTTTACAAAAGCCCCGTAAGGGGCTTTTGTTTTTAGAGATCGGGAAAGGTTGGTACGTTTTCAATAAAAACTACTAAGTTAATATCGGGATCATTCTCAAAGACTCTATTAAAATTCAGAAATAAAAACAGATTACAAAAAATAAATTTTTGTAATCTGTAATTTTTTTTTGTACAGCTTCTCAGGCTGTGGTGACCAGGAATATTCCCTTTGCTGCGTTTACGAGAAACTTAAAGTCAACTTCCTTTGGATTTTTCTTGCCGAAAGACTCAACCAATTCCTCTACTTCTTTCTGATTTGAAAGAAGCACCAACCCTTTTGATTCGTCGTCAGCGATGCAGACTCTAAATGAAACATTCCTCAAGAATTCTATCGGTTTAAAGTTTATTGAATGGTCAATTATGAGGGTATCATCCCTCAGATTACAGTGATTAAAAATCAAAAAGGATAAATCCTTTATACCTGTGGCCGTCTTTGTTACCATAAAATATATTTTAACAGTTAAAAAAATTAATTAGCTCTCGAAACCCCCTCCTTTATGCAAGGGCCTTTGAGAGGCAATCAATAATTTAATTTATTTCAAATAGCGAGGCTTGCCGGTATTCTACATATTAAAATGGCATAAGTCAATAATTCGGGCCCGATTTTCGGACCAATAGCTTTTATTTTTAGCGTTTTTTGCTATAATTCACCCAGTATGGAGCCCGTTAGAAACCAACTATTTTTGGACATACCCCTAAACAGAGAGCTGACATACCTCGGCCAGACTACTTACCGCGACAAAAACGTCCTTTTCGGCATCAAGAGGAAGGACCGCCGCCAGCACGTGTACATCCTCGGTAAATCCGGCACCGGTAAATCGGTGCTGATGTTCAATATGATTATCCAGAACATCCTAAACGGCGAGGGGGTCTGCGTGGTGGACCCGCACGGCGAATTGGTAGAGGGCGTGCTGTCTTCCATCCCGCCGCACCGGATGAAGGACGTGGTGTACTTCAACCCCGCGGACGCGGATTATCACATCGGCTTCAATGTGCTCGAACTCGTCGACCCAAAATACAAACACTTGGTGGCCTCCGGGCTGATGGGCATCTTCACCAAGATCTGGGCGAACGCCTGGAGCGCCCGCATGGAATACATCTTGAACAACGCCATCCTCGCGCTCCTGGACACTCCCGGCTCCACCCTCCTCGGTATTCCGCGTATGCTGGTGGACAAAGACTACCGCCAGAAAATAATAAACAACCTGAAGGACCCGGTCATCAAGGCGTTTTGGGTGCACGAGTACGAGGCCTGGCAGGAGAAATTCAGGAACGAAGCTATCGCCCCGATTCAGAACAAGGTCGGCCAGTTCCTTTCCACCAGCATCATCCGAAACGTCGTCGGCCAGTCCAAGAGCACCATAAATATCTTTGACATTATGAACGAGGGCAAGATTTTTCTGGTGAACGTATCAAAGGGCCGCATCGGCGAGGACAACTCTTCGCTTCTCGGCGGTATGATCATCACCAAGGTCCAGCTCGCCGCGATGGAGCGCGTGCGCATTCCCGAGGACGAACGGCGGGACTTTTATCTGTACGTGGACGAATTTCAAAACTTCGTCACGGACGCTTTCGCCGGTATCCTGTCCGAGGCGCGCAAATACCGCCTGAACCTCACCATCGCACACCAGTACACGGCCCAGCTCGCCACCAAGGATTCCAGCGCAATGCGGGACGCGGTCTTCGGCAACGTGGGCACCATCATCGTCTTCCGGGTGGGCGCGGATGATGCCGAGTTTTTGGAAAAAGAATTCGAGCCGGAGTTCACCCCGCAGGACATC
>DASZPN010000004.1:0-8107 GCA_035549995.1 Minisyncoccota bacterium | reverse complement strand
TATAAAGGCTGGGATCCGATGGGCTTTATCGGAATGGATACGGTAGGCAAGACCCTGGCTATCGTTGGCGCCGGCCGCATCGGCGGGCAGCTGGCTCATTATGCCCACGGTTTGGGGATGACCGTTATTTACACCGACGTGGCCAGAAATGAAAAGATAGAACAGGATTGCGGCGCGGAGTACGTGCCTACTCTGGAGGCATTACTGCCCCGAGCGGACGTTATCAGTCTACACGTGCCCTTGATGGATTCCACCCACCATTTGATCAATGAAAATCACCTCTCAATGATGAAACCTACGGCTTATCTCATCAACACTTCCCGCGGGCCGGTAGTAGACGAGCGCGCTCTGGTCAAAGCTCTTTCGGAAAAGAAAATCGCCGGCGCGGGGCTGGATGTATTTGAATTCGAACCGAAACTCTCGCCCGGGCTGGCCCGGCTGGACAACGTCATCCTCACTCCCCACACCGCTTCCGCCAGTAAGGAAGCCCGGGAAGAAATGGCTACGATTGCTGCGCAGAATATCTTGGATTTCTTGGAAGGCAAAACTCCGCGAAATATTTTAAATCAATAGTTATGGAAAAAACCGGCAAGCTCATTATCGCGAGGCATCATGCCTCGGATTGGAATATGGAAGGGCTCTGGCAAGGCGACCGCGACCGCCATCTGACCGATTACGGCTTCAAGAAGTCCGAAGATATGGGCGTTCTCATCAAGGATATACCGGTTGATTATGCTTTTGCTTCTATGCTGGTGCGTTCGATCGAGACTCTTTCCTGTATTTTGAATGTCTGCCAGCGCTACGAGGTGCCGACCGAGCACTCTCTGGCTCTGAATGAGCGAAATTACGGCGACTATACGGGTAAAAATAAATGGGAGATGGAAAAAATTCTCGGCAAGGAAACTTGGGAAAAAGTCAGGCGGGCCTGGGATTATCCGATTCCGAACGGCGAGACGCTCAAGATGGTCTATGACCGCGCCGTGCCTTACTTCAAAGAGAAAATCATGCCCTTGGTGGAATCCGGCAAGAATGTATTGGTGGTGGCGCACGGCAACTCTCTGCGCGCGATAGTGAAATACCTGGAAAACATTTCGGACGAAGACATCGAGCACGTAGAAATTCCTTTTGGAGCAATCACAATTTATGATATCGATAAGGAGGGCAGAATTCTCAATAAGGAAATCCGCAAGACCGAATCTTCGGTGCCGTCATGAAATATTCTAAAGCACAAATCGTGGCGACTATCGGACCCGCTTCTACCAAGCCGGAGGTTTTGGAAGCTATGCTTTCGCACAATCTGGACGTAATCCGGCTGAACTTTTCCTGGGGAGATTTTTCTGAGAGGATTCAGCAGATAAAGATGATCCGCGAGCTCGAGAAAAAATATTCCCGCAAGATTCCCGTCATAGAGGATTTGCCCGGGCCGCGGGTGCAGGAGGGCGCCGAGCACACTTATGATCCTTCCGCAGGAGAAATCCTGACCGACGCAGACAAGGAATCCATAAAATTCGGAGCGGAAGAAAATATCGATTATGTAGCGATGTCTTTTGTGGGTTCGGCCGAAGATATCCGCAAGTGCAAATTCGAAATCAAAAAGTCCGGCGGCCGGCAGAAAGTTATTGCCAAAATAGAACGCAGATCCGCGCTGGATTCCATAGATGAAATCATCGAGGTTTCCGATGCGGTTATGATCGCCCGCGGCGACCTGGGGAAGGAAGTCCGCCTGGAAGAGATTCCCTTTGTCCAGGAAAAAATAATCAAAAAATGCAAAGAGGCTGGCAAACCGGTCATCACCGCGACCCAGATGATGCTCTCGATGACGGAAAATCCCTTGCCCACCCGCGCGGAAGTGACTGACGTGGCAAATGCGATACTCCAGGGTTCCGACGCGGTGATGCTTTCGGAAGAAACGGCTCGCGGGAAATATCCGGCGGAGGCAGTTGAGATGATGGAAAAGATCGTGCTGGAGGCCGAACGGCATATGGCCGGCCGGATAGAAATTAATCCGCTTTAAAATGTCCAAGATAAAATTTTTACACGCAAATGAAATAATAGATTCCCGGGGCAATCCCACCCTGGAGACTTTTTGCGAGCTTGAATCCGGTGTCCGGGGCCGATGCGCGGTACCTTCCGGCGCCTCGACCGGCAGCCATGAGGCGCTGGAACTTCGCGACCGCGACCCTGCCCGCTACGGCGGCTTGGGCGTGATAAAAGCGGTTGCGAATGTAAACGGCGAGATGAACGACAAACTAAAAAGCCGGGAATTTGACCAGGCATCTTTGGACCGTACCCTGATTGAGCTCGACGCCACGGGGGACTTGTCCCGCCTCGGCGCAAATGCGATTCTCTCGGTATCGATCGCTTTCGCCCGCGCGCAGGCTGCCGAAGAAGGCGCGGAGCTTTTTCAGCACCTCGGGCGCCTGGCGGGGAATACTTCTTTCAAATTGCCGGAACCGGCCTTTAACATCATAAACGGCGGAGAACACGCAGATAGCGGACTCGAGATCCAGGAATTTATGATAGTGCCTGCGGGCATAGAAAAATTTTCCGAGAAAGTCCGCGCGGCTTCGGAGATAATCTCCGCTCTCAAGAAAAACCTTTCGGCCAAAGGGTATTCGACCGGAGTGGGGGACGAAGGAGGCTTCGCTCCCAAACTCGCTTCCAATGAAGAAGCCCTGGATCTGATAGCGGAGGCTGTAAAAAGCGCGGGTTATTCGGCTGATTCAATCAAGATTGCACTGGATGCCGCCGCTTCGACCTTCTTTAAAGACGGAGGATATTTTTTGAAAATAAAGGGAACGGAGAAAAGGCTGGACAGCGCGGAACTAGTCGGCTGGTATCAGGAGCTTGTTAATTCTTTTCCCATAATTTCCATAGAAGACGGGCTGGCGGAAGAGGATTGGCAGGGTTTTGAATTTATGTATCGCCAGCTCGGGGGTAAAATAAAAATAGTCGGCGACGATTTATTGGTGACCAATGTGGAACGTATGAAAAAAGCGAAGGAAGCCGGGGCGGTCAACGGCGCGATTATCAAGCCGAACCAGATAGGCACGGTCTCGGAAACGCTAGAGGCGGTGAAGTTCGCCAGGAATTCCGGCTGGACTGCATTCGCTTCGCACCGCTCCGGAGAAACCGACGATACTTTTATCGCGGATCTGGCGGTTGGTTTCGGCTGTGATTTTTTCAAGGCCGGTTCCCTGGCCCGGGGAGAACGCGTGGTAAAGTACAACCGCTTGATGGAAATTGAGCGTTTGCTGAATCAAAAATAATGCAGTCGGAAGTTTGGCAAAATAAAGGATTGGCGGATGCCTTGAACAAGGGAGATTTGGCAGTGATGCCGACCGATACCGTTTACGGCATCGTGGCCCGGGCGGAAGATCCGGCGGCGGTGGCGCGGGTTTATGAAGCCCGCCGGAGGAATCCGGACAAACCTTGCATAATTCTGATTGCAGGCCCGGAGGAAGCAGAAAAGTTCTCCATAAAAGTTTCCGAAATTCAAAAGGAAAAATTATCCGGCTTCTGGCCCGGGCCGGTCTCCGTGATATTGGACTGCCCTGTAGATGAATTCGCATATCTGCACCGCGGCACCAATACTCTAGCTTTTCGAGTCCCAGGGGCAGAGGAACTCCGAGAGCTTCTCCGAAAAACCGGTCCGCTTATAGCCCCTTCGGCTAATACCGAGGGTAATCCGATTTCTCTCAATATTGAAGAAGCCAGGCGATACTTCGGATCCCTGGTCGGTTGGTATGCCGACGGGGGAGATATATCCGGAAAAGCTTCCCGGGTGGTGCGATTGTACCCGGACGGCTCTGTCGATATAATTAGAGAGTGAAAGCTTCTAGAGCGGCCAAAGAATATTGGAAGACTCTCGGCCCCGGCCTGGTAACCGGCGCGGCCGACGACGATCCTTCGGGGATTGCCACTTATTCTCAAATAGGCGCGCGGTCCGGGTTCGGCCTGATCTGGCTGTCCGTTTTGACTTACCCCCTCATGTCGGTGGTGCAGGAAATGTGCGCCCGGATAGGAATCGTCACCGGGGTGGGCCTCGCCGCGAATATCAAGCGCCATTATCCCGCCAAGGCTCTTTACTTTTGCACGCTGCTCCTCTTATGCGCGAATGTTTTTAACATCGGGGCGGATTTGGGCGCGATGGCCGAGAGTACCAGGCTGATATTGCCCTATGCGAATTACGCCCTCCTGGTAATTTTTTTCGGACTCTTCAGTTTGATCCTGCAAATATTTGTCCCGTATAAAAAATATTCCAAGGTCTTGAAGTTTCTGGCGCTCTCCCTGGTGGCCTATATTTTCTCGGCGATCTTAGTAAAAATCAATTGGCCGGAGGCCGTCGGGCATGCTTTTGTTCCCGCCCTGCACTTTTCTAAGGGCGAGATTATTTTGATTTGCGCTGCGCTCGGGACGACCATCAGCCCCTATTTATTTTTCTGGCAATCTTCGCAGGAAGTAGAGGAGGAAATAATGAAAGGCGAGCTGACCGAGGATGACCGCCGTTCCGGCGCCAGCCCTGAGACCTTAAAGAAAATGAGAACGGATGTATGGTCCGGTATGCTTTTTTCAAATCTGGTTATGTTCTTCATTATTGCCGCTGCGGCCGGAACACTGTTTGCTTCCGGGATCACGAACATCAATACCGCGGGGGACGCGGCGCTGGCGCTCCGGCCGTTTGCCGGGAATCTGGCATTCTGGGTTTTTGCTTTGGGCATCATCGGTACCGGACTTCTGTCTATCCCCGTGCTCTCCGGTTCGGCCTCCTATGCGGTGTCCGAGTCCTTTGGTTGGAGCGAAGGCTTGTATCAAAAATGGAAACAAGCCGCCGCTTTTTACACAGTCATCGCCCTCTCTATGGTTGCCGGCATCGCCTTTAATTTCTTTGGTTTTGATCCGATCAAAATGCTGATTTATTCCGCGGTTTTGAACGGCATTATTGCGCCCATTATTTTATTCTTCGTGATTCGTCTGAGCTCCCGGGCCGACGTTATGGGCGGTTTTCGGAGCAGCCGCCTTTCCATTTTATTCGGCTGGATCACGGCGGGGATAATGCTCGTCGCCGGGGTTATGGCAATCGTTTCTCTTTTGGTATAGTTGTCGATATGGAGATACTGAAGAACTACGACCTGTCCGGCTTGAACACTTTCGGGGTGTCCGCTAGGGCTGATTTTTTTGTAAGAATAGACGACGAAGCTGATTTTCGCGAGCTTTTTCTCCGGGAGGGGTTTAAGAGAAATCCCAAACTTTTCCTGGGCGGCGGCTCCAACGTGCTTTTCACCGAGGATTTTCAGGGCATCGTCGTTTTGAACAGGCTTCGGGGCATCGAAATAGTCGGCGAAGATTCGGACTCTGTGCGCGTACGGGCTATGGGCGGGGAACTTTGGCATAATTTGGTAGAGTTTGCCGTCTCGCGCGGGTATTGGGGGGTCGAGAACCTTTCACTCATTCCGGGCACCGTCGGCGCCGCTCCGATGCAGAACATCGGCGCTTACGGGGCGGAGATCAAAGATGTCCTGGAGAGCGTAGAAGCTTTTGACGTAGCCACCGGGGAGAAGAGAATTTTTAGGAATGAGGAATGCGCCTTCGGCTACCGCGACAGCGTCTTCAAGCAGGCGCTCAAGGGCAAGTATTTCATCTCCGCGATTACTCTTCGGCTGTCCAAACATCCAGCGCCGAACATTTCTTACAAAATCCTCGCGGATTATCTGGAGAAGAACGGCGTCATTCCGGACACTCCCAAAAAGATAAGCGACGCGGTGGCGGACATCCGCCGGAGCAAGCTGCCCGACCCCGCCAGAATCGGCAACGCCGGCAGTTTTTTCAAGAATGTCATTCTGGAACCGGAACGCGCAAAAGAATTCCTGTCCCGTTTCCCGGAAACTCCGTCTTTCAGAGAAGAGGGTTTCGTAAAGATCCCGGCCGGCTGGCTCATCGAACAATGCGGACTAAAAGGATTTCGCGAAGGGAATGTGGGCATGCACGAAAAGCAGGCCCTGGTCTTGGTGAATTACGGCGGGGCGACCGGGCGGGAGATAAAGGATTTTGCGGATCTGGTCATATCAAGGGTGCGGGAAAAATTCGGCCTGTCTCTTTCTCCGGAAGTGAATTTCGTGTGATTTGAATTAGCGCCCGATTTCCGATATAATTCAGAGTATTAACAGTTTATCACCAAAGCATATGCAAAAAGGCAAAGGAAGCATGGTTCTCTGGGTCATTATATTCATAGTGGTAGTCGCCATTCTGATTTTTATTACTGTTAACAAAAAGGCCAGCGCTCCGACCAATTCGGATTTGAACGATATTGCATCGGATCAGCCGGCCGATAACAATATGCAGGATAACAATGGAGTATCGAGTGCGCCGGATTCCGGTGCCGAGGATACGACACAAAATCTTCCGGGAGTGCAGGTTACTATTACGAAGCCCGGCAGTGGCCAGGCCGCCAAAGCGGGAGATACCGTCGCGATGAATTACACCGGCCGCCTCTCGGATGGCACAGTGTTTGATTCAAATGTGGATCCGAAATTCAATCATGTCGAACCTTTCGTGTTCACGCTTGGAGCAGGCCAGGTCATCAAGGGCTGGGACACCGGCATTGTCGGTATGAAAGTGGGCGAGAAGCGCACGCTGGTCATCAGCCCGGATTACGGCTACGGTGCCACCGGCACGCCCGGCGGGCCGATCCCCCCGAACGCTACCCTGACTTTTGACGTGGAATTACTAGCTATTAAATAAAATTTATGATGGAAATACCGGAAGGCAAGAAAAAGAAACTGTTTCCTTTAATCGCAGCTTTTCTGATAGTGCTGTCGCTTTATTTCGCGGTGAAGTTCCTGGCCGAACTCAGGGATTACCGCTTCTCCGGCAGCGCCGACGCCAGCACCATTACCCTCTCCGGACACGGGGAAGTGGATGCTCCGCCCGATATAGCGAGCGTGAGCTTTACCGTAGAATCCACCGAGACTACCCAGAGTGCTGCAAGCGACGATGTCAATAAAAAGGTGGCCAAGATCCTGGACTTTATAAGTTCTTCCGGCATAGACCAGAAGGATGTGAAAACCGAAAACTACAGCTCCTATCCCAAGTATTCCAACCCGGAGATTTGCCCGCTGTATGCTGTCCAGGGAGAAACCGTGCCCACCTGCAGGCCTGGAAACTCAAAGATAATCGGCTACACGGTTTCTGAGAACATAACGGTCAAAGTGCGTAAAATTGACGATGCGTCCAAAGTCATCGACGGCATAAACCAGATAGGGGTTACCAATATGAGCGGTCCGAATTTCACCATCGATGACCCCGAGGCTCTCAAGGACCAGGCCCGTCAAAAGGCCATAGATGACGCCGAAACCAAGGCCAAAGAGCTGGCCAAGGAATTGCACGTGCGCCTGGTGAAGATAACTTCATTCAGCGAATCAGGCAACTACCCCGGACCGATTATGTATGCAGCCAAGGATATGGCCGTCGGCGCTTCCGCCGAGTCCACTCCGTCTCAGCTGCCTCAGGGCCAAAATACCATTACTTCGGACGTCACCATCACCTACAGCATACGCTGATTGGTTGACTACAAGCTTGTAATAGAGTAATATTAAAAAAGCCCTTCGCGGGGCTTTTTTAAGAGGCTTAACGAATCACCATGTCCAAAATCGGAGACTATTTCAAAGACACCAAGTCCGAGCTCAAGCACGTAATTTGGCCGGGCCGGAAGAAGACCCTTTTCTATACGCTCGTCGTGATAGGTTTGTCGGTCCTGCTTGCTTACTACCTGGGTATTTTCGATCTGATCTTCTCCCGCGGGCTTGAGAAGCTGATTTCTTAATTTCATATGTCAAAACAAGAAACACAAGGATCACGAAATTGGTACGCCATACATACCTATGCGGGGTATGAGAATGTAGTCCTGCGTAATTTAAAGCAGCGCATCGATTCTCTGGGCATGAACGACAAGATCTTCAACGTCATCGTGCCGGTGGAGAAAAAAATAAAAATCAAGGGCGGCAAGCGGGTAGAGGTGGAAGAAAAAATATACCCCGGCTACGTTCTGGTGGATATGATTGTGACGGACGATTCCTGGTACGTGGTGCGCAATACTCCGCGGGTAACC
>DASZPN010000003.1:0-3336 GCA_035549995.1 Minisyncoccota bacterium | reverse complement strand
AAGGATTTCTAATGCCCACGGTCCAGATTTTGCCTTCGGAATTTTTGCCCTCAGCCTCGATATCTCCGCCCGCTTCCACGTAGAAATTTTTATAACCTTTGTCTCGGAGGATTTTCGCGGCGTTGTGCACCGCCCAGCCTTTGACCAGGCCGGAGGGGTCTACGGAGCCGTCCGGTTTGGTGATGTCGAAATATCCTCCGGTCTCTTTTTTTGTTTCTTCCGCCAGGCGAAAAATTTCTGCCATATCGGCGCTAAAATCCGGCGCGGAAATCTCGCCCCGGTTTATTTTACTGACCTCGCTCCAGTCTTTGTAAGTACTGAACTTCTCATCCACGTATTTGAAGTATTCGAATATTTCTTCAATATCGTCTTTTTGGGCGCCGGCCTCGGCGATTTCCACTGTTATCGGCATACCCATAATTAATTCCGTTTTTTTCATAAATCATGCTTTTGCTTTACTCAATGCCGAGCTGAGCGACTGCATAAATCCTTCGCTCGTCTGGGTTGCGCCGGAAATTATGTTTACATTTGCGCTTTGCGCGGTAATTGCTTCCTGCTTGAGGCGGGGCAGAGACATCTGGCTCTTGCCGAGGGAGGTTCGGTTGTCGCTCGGATACTCCAGGAAAGCTATGTTCGTGAGCTTGCCGCCGGAGATGGTAGCCGATACTTGGACATTGCCAAAGTAGGCATCGACGGAAGCTCCGGTGAAAGTGCCATCCTTCCAGCCGCTTTTAGTCACCGGCTTTGGCGCCGGGGTAGTGGTCTTCGGAGTAGTCTTGGGGGGTTCCGATACCGGGGTGGCTTGAGGTTTATTCAAGGTTTGGTCGGAAGCATTTGTACCGGCACCGTCTGCGACAGCGGGATTTTGAGTCGGAGTATTTGCTTCAGAAGGCAGGAGGGTCTGCCCGCTTTGTCCGGATTTTAAAAAAAATACGTAGCCCCCGAAAAGAACTACCAAAGTCGCCGATAATATAAATTTCTTCATATGCGCATTATTATACGATTAAACCGGGTTTTTGGTGCAGTTTTTACAGGCTAAAGCAGGTCTTCGGGGTCGATCGATATTCTGAATTCTGCCGGCAGGTCGCGAAGCTTTTGCTCCAGGCGGGCATCCAGCTTGCCGCCCTGGGTGATCTCCGGCAGGGACCAGCGGTCCGCATCGATTCGGAGGAGTGCGTTGGCCGTATAAGCGCCCTTCTTTTTTACGATAAATCCGGAGAATATTTCAGGCTTGTATTCCCGGAAGGTTTCGGCCAGAAATTCCCTGGCCTGTTTTGCTTCATCTTTTTCTCCGGAAGAACTGATTTTGATGAAGCGCCGATACGGCGGGTAGCCCATACGTTCGCGGTCCGCCAGCTCCTCTCGCACAAAAGCGGAAAGATTTTCATTTTCAAAAGCGCGCAAGGCAGCGTTGGCGGAATTTTTGGTTTGTATGACTATTTCTTTTTCGGTACGAGATATGATCTCCAGGACGAGATGCAGCACTTTTTCTCCGGCCCGAAAAGATGGCAGGCTCCAAAGAGAATCCAGGGATGCCACTACCGACAACGGAACTTTTTCTTTCAAGTAAAAAAAGGACATTTCTGTTCCTATCAGCACCGATCCGGGCGTCTCCTCAAATTGCCGGGCGATTCTCTCAGCTTCTTTGCCGCTCTTGGCGGATTCCTTGTCCAGTTTGAATATCTTTATGCGCCAGTCCTTTGCCAAGGATTTTTCCAAAGCTTCTGCCACAGTATCGGTTCCGATGCCGAGCGGAGCCAGGTTCCAGCTGCCGCAATTTTTACAAGCAGTCTCCGGATCCGCTTCCGAGCGGCAGCGGTTGTAGGCAAACATCCTCTTTTTGCCGTCCCGGGACAGATACAAGACCAATGGCGCGGAACAGTTTGCGCACATAACCGGCTCGCCGCAATCCCGGCATACGGTCATAGTAGC
Organism: Minisyncoccota bacterium; assembly: GCA_035549995.1. Taxonomy (GTDB): domain Bacteria; phylum Patescibacteriota; class Minisyncoccia; order Phycocordibacterales; family UBA9973; genus UBA9973. Next base: position 1,404 of record DASZPN010000003.1, on the reverse strand, counting down.
CAGGCCCTTGCGCAGGGAAAAAATAAAAACCCGCTCTTTGCGCATCAGAGCATCTTTGATTGCCCGCATTGTCCTATCCATAAGGACTTCGAATTTTTCTTCCTGACCGACGACGGCGAGCTCGCCCCTGAAGCTGGTCCGCCAGGAAAGGGGATGCATCGGAGAAAATCCGTCCCGTTTTTCGCGTCCCAGTGTATCAAGGGAAAGCAGAGAATCCGACAATATCAAGCGGGCTCCGGTGTTTTGAGCGAATATCTCTGCAAATATACGCATATCCAGCCACGGCCGGGCTATCATCCGATAAGCGGAAGAGCTTTCGTGCTCCAGGATTATGGTCTGGATATCCTGCCTGGGTATCGCCAAATACGGCGCGGTGGCAAAAATCAGGACCGGGTGATCAAGCTCCATCACTTTTTGGATATTTTCCAAGATTTTTTTGCGCGGGAGCGAACCGTGAAAACAAAAGGCGAAGTTTTCTAAGCCCTTGGAAAGCTGGTTATAAAATTCTTCCGCGTCCCGCACGGTCGGCAGGATTATAAACACGGACTTTTTTTCCGCAAAGGAAGAGCGTATCAGGGTGCGGTAGAGTGAAAGCCGGTCGTTCTCCGGCATTTGCAGGAGAAGCTTTTCTCCGCGTATATTTTTGGCGGAATTTTTTCGGTTTGCGTTTTCCGGCAAAGCAAAGGCGGAGATTTTATCGTATTCTTCTTTTATCAGCTCCGGTATCAGCGCGGCGACGGCATCGCTCTTGCGGACGGCGAAATAATTTCCGGACTCCAGGGCCGATTCCAGAAATTCAGGCCGGAATATCGAACGTTCTTTTACGCTGGTTATTTTTTTCAAATTGAACGGCATCGACTTGATGCCGGACTTGACTTCGGTCACGTCTTCTACCGAAGTGGTCAGAGCCAGTATTTTTTTTCCTCGCAGAGTCACACTGACTACCGCTCCCATCGGCACGTCTTGGGCGGAAAAGTAGGTCAAATCTTCGCTGAACGCGCCTTTTTTGAGCGGAATTACCGTGACCATCTTCATATTTTTTATTCTAACACAAGTGTGCTATATTACCCTCGATGGGAATTTTTTCGAGAAAATTAGGCATAGATTTGGGCACGGCGAACACTCTGGTCTTTATTCCGGGCAAGGGTATCGTGCTAAACGAGCCTTCGGTGGTGGCTGTTTCCGAGCAGGATAACAAAATTCTGGCCATCGGCGCGGAAGCCAAGGATATGATCGGCAAGACGCCCGAATCCATCATCACCTATATGCCGATGAAGGACGGCGTGATTGCGGATTATCGCGTGACCGAAGCGATGCTCCGATATTTCATAAACAAAGCCATGGGCAAATGGAACATCTGGAAGCCGGATGTGATGGTTTCCGTGCCGGCGGGGGTGACTTCGA
>DASZPN010000002.1:0-9450 GCA_035549995.1 Minisyncoccota bacterium | reverse complement strand
TGATGATGTGCTTCTCTTAGGTGAAAAGGATTTCGTTTTGAAACCGAACGAAGCAAAAAGCGTTTCAGTGGACTGGGAAATCAGCCAGGGCACTCACAAGGTATTTGCAAAAATAGTAAACGCAAAATTTAAAAATCAGAACGGCACCTATGACAGCGTTGTCTTGGCAAACAGCGAGACCGAGACGAGCACCCGCACAGTAGCGAAGAAAATACTTCCGGCAGAAGCTACTCAAAACAACGCCAATGCGCCTTCTATATCTCACATAGAGAATTTAGTAAATAAAAATGCCCCGCCTTTTCTGGCCCAGCCTTTTGTGCACGCAGCGGAAGCAGTGGAGGGTTTCCGGCAAAACGCCGCCGGAGTCGCGGAACAAAAATTCCCTTTTATTGCATTTATTTTTTCGAATTGGATAATATTTTATATCTTATTCGCTCTCGCAATTTTTCTCGCAATACGCTTCATTTGGCGGCTGATATTCTGATTGGTATTTATCCGGAAAGCGTGTAAGATAAACGTATGCGCAAAAGGGTAGTCTTTTCTGTTTTACTTTTGGTCTCGGCCGTCTTGTGGCCCTTGTGGCTGACTGCAATCCTGGCTATTTTGGGAATAATATATTTCCCGATGTATATTGAGGCAATCTTTGCGCTTCTGATGTCGGACTTGCTCTTCGGTGCGCCGGAATCTAAATTTTTAGGAGGGACTTTTGTATCCTCTTTGTCTGTAGTGGTAGCTTTGATTCTGGTAGAATTCTTAAAAAAGAAACTGAAATTTTACCCCGAAAAACTTAACTGAATTATGATACGCAGAATCATGCGAAAAAAGAAAATAAAGAATGCAAACTTTTTTGTAGAGCCGGACGAAATATTCTTGGATTCCAAAAATCTGCAGAACTTTGACCGGCAGCAATTCGAAGGCCGCATAGAAAAACCGATTCCAAAGAAAACAATCCTGTTCCTAGGTATTTTCTTTGTGCTCGGGGGAATCATATTCATATCGCGCCTGGGATATCTCGAAATTAAAAAGGGCCAAGCGTACTTCGACCGCAGTGAAAATAATACCCTTGAAAAGGGGCTGATCTTTGCCGATAGGGGAATAATTTACGATCGGAATAAAGTAGAACTGGCTTGGAATAAGAAAACCGATGGTTCGCCGGCGGACCTAGGACAAAGCCCGGAAGGGGTGCCTTTGCGTGAATACCTGACTCCAGGATTTGCACACGTCTTGGGCTATGTAAGCTACCCGGCAGCCGATAGTTCTGGCATATATTGGCAAACAGATTTTGTCGGCAAGGACGGCCTGGAAAAAGAATACGACAAACTACTAAAAGGCACGAACGGCCTAAAAATAGTGGAGACGGACGCGGGCGGGCAAATCCATTCCGAAAACACAGTGGACGCTCCGAAGCGCGGGCAGGACCTTGTGACTACTATAGATTCCAGAGTACAGAAAGAGCTGTTTGAGCTTATTAAAAATCTGGCCGACAGCAATTCCTTTACCGGCGGTGCGGGCGTGATGATGGATGTCAGGAACGGCGAAATGATCGCTTCCACCAGTTTTCCGGAATATGATCCGGGCATACTTTCTCTCGGTCAGGACAAGCAAATTATCAACAGATATCTTAACGATAAACGCAAGGTCTTTCTTGATCGCACCTTGTCGGGCTTGTATACGCCGGGTTCAATCATAAAGCCAATCGTAGCTCTGGGTGCCCTGGCTGAAAATGTAATAGATCCCTATAAAAAAATTCTCTCAACCGGCTCCATCTCGATACCGAACCCTTACAATCCCGACCAAGAAAGCATCTTCAAAGACTGGCGGGCGCAGGGCTGGGTAGATATGCGGCAGGCGCTGGCCGTATCTTCGGACGTTTATTTTTACGAAGTCGGCGGAGGCTATCAGGATCAAAAAGGCCTGGGCATCGCCGGCATCGACAAGTATGCGAATATGTTTGGCATAGATTCCAAGACCGGGGTGGATCTGCCTGATGAAAAATCTGGCACTATACCCAATCCGGATTGGAAAGCAAAAAATTTCCCCGATGATCCGACCTGGCGCATAGGCGACACTTATCACACCGCCATCGGGCAATACGGTTTCCAGGCGACCCCGCTTGAGATGGTGCGGGCAATTGGCGCCATCGCGAACGGCGGCACCCTGGAAACCCCTCACTTCATCCTGGGCGACAGCGCCAAAACGCCTGAAACTTCTAAAATAAATATAGATCCGGCAGACTTTGCCGTAGTTCATGACGGTATGCGCCAGAGCGTAACCGAGGGAACCTCCGTAGCCCTCAACGTGCCGTACATAGATGTAGCAGCAAAGACCGGCACAGCTCAGCTAGGCGTAGCGAAAAACAGAGTGAACTCCTGGGTGGTCGGATTCTTTCCGTACGAAAATCCCGAGTATGCTTTCGCTATCGTGATGGAATCCGGCCCCTCATCCGGCACAGTCAGCGCCTCTTCGATAGGCCGGCAACTTCTGGATTGGATGTCCCTAAACACGCCGGAGTATTTTAAATAAAAAACACCACCTTGACTCCTTTTTAAGAATTAGGTGGTGTAAGTTGCTTTAATGTTTGCTACTCAATCTTTTTCAGTAAGTTTTTAATCTTTCTAGAATCTCTCAGCTTTAAATCCATTGCAGACCAGCATGCCTGCTTCAAACTTTCGAACGAATCATAATCTTTGGGATTAAACGACCCAAGCCAATGAGCCGTTATTTTGCAAGGTCTAATTCCCCAAAAATCATCATCTTTTCCCCTCCAGTCTGAAGGCAGAGTATAAATGATCGGCTGAATTGACTCTCCTGTTTCGAAAGACAATCTGAATGCTCCATCTTGAAATTCTTGAAGTATTATCCCTTGTTTAATTTGTTCTTTCGGGTTTCTTCCTCCTTCGGGGAAGATTCCTACGTATTTGCCCGATTTAATTTCCTCAAGCATCCTTTCGTAAGCTTTCGCTCTTGAAGCCCGGCTATTTCGTTCTACGCTTATCGCATAGTTTTTAACAAAATACCCTAATAAAGATGCGACAACTTTGTCTTCCAGTTTCTTTCTGTTGTAGTGTAAGTTTATCCCCGCAACTATATTAAATGGACGAACACCCATACTCTGAGTCTTGAGAGCATAATCAAGCGGGGAAGTGTGGTTTGCTATGACTATTTTAGCCTCCAGATCTCTTTTCCCTTTATATATAACTCTCACACCCAGAAGAAATAATGCTGCTGAAACTGTAAAGTTCATCATCCTGTATTTATACTTTGTGAGGCATTTCCTTTTTAAAAGGAAGATTGTAACCTTAGACAGGATAATCAATGGAAGACAGGAAGCCAAAAAGATTAGGGCACTGCCGATGCTATCGAATGGATTGATTTTTGCTATTTGAAGCCAACTGAATACTTTTCTTGCTAATGGTATAAAAATACCTACGACCACTAAGAAGAGTGCAGCATAAGCGAAAAAGAAGTATTTAGTAGTATCAATAGTGTTGTTGTTAATCCAAAAGATTTGCAGAGCTAACCCTATTAAATATGGAATACCCATCAATAAGGCCGCTAAAAACAAGATTCCACAAATAAACGTAGCATAAGTTAAACCAATTTGTACAAATTCGCTTAACTTCAGGTTTATTATTTTCATTTCAAAAAACTTTTGTTGAAACTGCATTTTACATTTTTAAATGCATTATGTCAATATTTGCTTTGCGATATCCTTTACCTTTAATCGGGTTTGCGTTTTGCTATATATTTGAAGTATAATCAAACTCATATGCAAAGAGCGAGACTTCTTTTGGTGTTGGGTATCTGGGTAGCTATTTTGCCTTATTTGGGTTTTCCGCAGTCCTGGAAAAATATACTTTTCCTTTTGACCGGCCTCGGGCTAGCGTATTTCGGATACATTTTATACAAAGAATGGAAAGGAGATAGGGAAGAGACATTTGATAATTTTTCCGAGAACAAAGACTTTGGCGGAGAATCAATGGTTGAAGAGGAAATAGCGGTAATAGGCCCGATAGAGGAACAGGAATAAATGCCAGGATTTTGGAACAATATGAAGAGGAATACAGTTGTCCTCGTTCTCATCGTGGGATTTTTCGGCTTGGGAATTTACATAGGCTATCATAATCGCCCCCAATCCGAGAGCATCACCGACGTGACAGGCAAGGATGTGTCCGTGGACTCCGGCGCAAAGGTTGACTTTTCGGACTTTTGGAAAGCTTGGAACCTGATAGATGAAAAGTACCCTAACGCCTCCAGTGTGTCGTCCCAAGATCGAGTTTACGGGGCAATCTCCGGCCTGGTAGGATCTTTAAACGACCCCTATAGCGTATTTTTCGACCCGGATGAGGCGAAAATATTCCAGGGGGATATAACCGGTAATTTCAGCGGGGTGGGTATGGAAGTAGGCATAAAAGATAAAGTCTTGACTGTCATTGCCCCCCTAAAAGACACTCCGGCAGATAAAGCAGGCATAAAGTCCGGCGACAAGATTTTAAAAATAGACAAAGCCGATACCTCGGATATGTCTATAGATAAAGCAATAAGCCTTATTCGCGGAGACAAGGGCACTGCTGTCACTCTCACAATTCTCTCTGAAGGCGACAGTGAGACGCATGATGTAAAAATAGTACGTGACACCATCACCACGCCCACTCTAGATACGGAACAGCGGAGTGATGGCATATTTGTGATCAGACTTTACAGCTTCTCGGCGGATTCCGCTTCGCTCTTCCGGCAGGCAATGCAAAAATTCATAGCTTCCAAATCCGACAAATTGATTCTGGATTTGCGCGGCAATCCGGGCGGTTATCTGGACGCGGCGGTAGATATCTCCAGCTGGTTCCTAGATAAGGGCCAAGTAGTGGTGACCGAAGATTACGGCAACAATCAAAAAGCCAACGTATACCGGAGCAAGGGTTATAATCCTTTCGGCGACAGCCTCAAATTTGTAATACTTATAAATGGCGGTTCCGCTTCCGCTTCGGAGATTGTCTCCGGTGCGATGCAAGACCACGGTAAGGCAAAATTGGTGGGGACTCAAAGCTACGGCAAAGGCTCCGTACAGGAAGTCATCGATCTTACCCCTGATACTCTGCTCAAGGTCACCGTGGCCCGCTGGCTGACCCCGAACGGAACTTCCATCTCGCTCAAAGGCCTGACCCCGGATTACCCTGTGAATATAACCAAGGATGATGTAACCAAGCAAAAGGACCCGCAGATGGATAAAGCAGTGGAGCTTCTTAATAATTGGACTCCCATCGCGCCGCCTGCCGCGCCGGCGCAATAAAAATATATGAAAGTAATTTTTTTACAGGATGTGCCGCGAGTAGGTAAGCGACATGACGTCAAAGACGTGAGCGACGGCTATGCCGCCAATTTTCTCTTGCCGCGAAAACTGGCGGTGATAGCCACGCCCAAAGCTCTGGCGGATCTCGAGATGCGCAAGAAAGAAATTCTGGTGGAAAGGGAAGTGCAGGAAGAACTCTTGCAAAAGAGCCTGGAAGAAATAAAAGGTAAAACCGTACGCATCTCCGCCAAAGCGGACGATAAAGGCCACCTATTCAAAGCTATTCATTCGAAAGAAATAGCCAAGGCGATGCTCGATCAGCACCGCGCGGAGATAGGAGAGGAATTTATAGCTCTGGAAAAACCGGTAAAAGAAATCGGGGAATTTGAGGTTCCGGTTTCAATCAAAGGCAAGAAATCATCGTTTAAACTCCTGGTAGAGCGGGTTGACTAAAAGCTAAATCTTATATATAATTTGCAAAGAATTAATGCTCCAAAAGAGTATTTTTTGTTTCTCGAAATAATATTCAAAACTAAACCCCGTTCTATTTATGAAAAAAATAATATTTTTACTGCTGACACTGCTGTGTATTTTGGCTCACGGGCAATCTCTATTTATTCCCAGCACACTATCCAATTATGACAGTACTTACGGACTGTACCCAAAAAAATTTTCTGTAGGAGAGTGGGCCAGCCAAATAACGGACAAAGACAGTATATGCTGTTTTTGGTATTCCGAATCGGCCCTAGCCAGGATAGAGGCTTACCAAAAATCTGTAAGCAGCAATGACTATTGGACTGTAAATAATTTTTTATTTACAGAAATGACAAAGGGGTATGCGATATCTACATACCCGGATGCGGTACTGGTTTATCGTTGGGTTAGAGGTGAAAATGATTTGATTATCAGAAAAATAAAAAATCCTAAACCAGCCAAGCCTATTGCTCCTGAGCAAGCAAAAAATCCGAAGCTTTTCACAGCTTCGGATTTTTATTTAAAAAGTTTAAAGGACGCTTACTATCTTCTTGACGGCAGACTTGCCGTTGAAAGAAGTCTTGCGCTTGGAGCCGAATTTTACCGTGCCTTCCTTCAGGGCGAAGAGGGAATGGTCGCGGCCGAGGCCGACATTAGTCCCAGCCATTATCGAAGTGCCGCGCTGGCGGACGATAATAGCTCCCGCCCGGGCCTTCTGCCCGTCGGCAAGCTTGATACCCAGGTATTTCGGGTTCGAATCTCTTAAGTTTTTGGCGGTACCGCCGGCTTTTCTATGTGCCATATCGTTTTATCTATAAATATTAGTTATAATGGCATTATAGACGATTTATGAATAAAATCAAGAGCTTCTTGGAAAGCCAAACTGGAAAGAATATTTTAGTAGCGCTGATCGTCGTGTTGGTCGGCATCGGGGCCTTTGGCTTGGGTAAGACATTCAAAAAGGCGGATGAAAGCTCCGGGCTCGGGATATATTCGCCGGATCAGGCCGCGGGCGCGATCCTTGCGCCTTTGCCGGAGAGCACAGACAATTCTAAGCAAAAAATCAGCAGCGCGGTCATAACCAGCCCGGTAAAAATCACCAAAGGTTCTATGAATCCGGCCGGTATGAGTTTTATGGCCTCCAAAATCGGCCACAAGTATTATCCTATCGATTGCTCGGCAGGAAAGGGTATAAAGGCCGAAAACAAGATTTATTTCGCTGATGAAGCCGAAGCAAATGCCGCGGGCTATACGAGGTCGGCCTCCTGCAAATAACTTGAAATATATTTAGATTTTATTTATTATTACTCAGACTAATATTTAGTTTTTCATGGTTAGGGCAGTAACGAGCCCTGGTGTTGTAACACGAGCCCCGGCTTTAAAAGATTTGCCGGGGTTTTTTTATTGCCGCTAGAACCCATAGAGGATATAAGGTTTTGAATCTATATCAACGTCGCACAATATATCTTGCGGTACCTATGCCTATCCGGCAATAAGGCCTTTAATGGCCAGGCACTTGGGGCGCCACATTGTTGAAATTCAGGCTCCTGCCGTTATGAAAGATAGCTTTGAGGCCGTCTAAAATTATATGGTGCCAGACAAAAGAAACCGGCTGCTCCAAATAATTGCTCCAGACATAAGTAATGCCTCCCCAGACATAGTGGAAATTCGTCTGAAGCTCAGGATTGTCCACCCAGGACTGCAGGCTCACGTGATAATGGCTAAGCACTATTATGAGCAATATAGCAAGGAATACGAGCCCCAAGATGCTTATGCCGCCTCTATGTATGTTTAAAGCGAATATATTCATTTACGCCTATAATTTTATCATAAAGGAATCTGTCAATCCATATTCTGGTTGATAGTGACTCCGTGATAAGGCGGCAGATATATCATAGGATCCAAATAGGCATTTATCGGCGAAATCGGCTGGGTAAGGTTCTTGCCCGGGCAGGACTTGGACGGCAGAGTCTGTACGTTGACCGCATCGCGCGGATATACGGACACGTGCAGATGCGGGCCGGTCACGTAGCCGGTGGCGCCGCTATACCCTACTACCTCCCCTCTCTTGACACTTTCTCCTGTATGTATCTTAATTAACGAGAGGTGTCCGAAGGTGCTGGCAAGGCCGTCGTTGTATTTTATTAAGATGAATCTGCCGAAAGAAACTCCCGCGCACTGGAGATCTGTGTCGCCTGTGCCGGCCACTACCCCGTCGGCCATAGCCATCACCGGAGTTCCGACCGAAGCCCGGAAATCCACGCCGTTGTGCATGCCGGTCACGTACAACCCCGAGCTATTTTTACCGAAAGGATTCGTGACATAAACGCTCTCAAGCGGCCAGGACAAGGAGCCCGGAGCCGGCAGGCTCGCAGGATTGAGCACGTATTTTAGCTGGGACTCGTAATCCTCCAGTTCTTTTTCGAACGCGGTTTTTTTAGCCTCCCGATCGGCAAGCAACGCCTGATAATTCGCTTCACTATTCTTCGTCTGAGAAAGAAGCTTGCTCTTGTCTGCCGCATTCTGATCCACTATTTTTTTCTGATCCGAAAGCTGGCTCTTGAGGGCGACGAGCTGATCCTTGGCGGCGGTAGTCTGGTCGCGGGTACCTTCCAGATCCGTCTTGTTCTGGCGAAGTTCGGATATCTTAGTCTCCGTACTCTCGCGCAGAGTCTCGATGGCGTCGATATCATTCCAGGCATCGGTAAAATTGCTTTCGGAAAGCAAAGTAGCCAGCATGCTGGAATTGTCGGACTCGTTTATCTGGCGAAAGCCTTCTTTGATAGATTCTATGTCATTTGAAATATCCTGCTCCTTATTGCCGATTTGAGAACTCAGTTCTTGGATCTTGGCATTGGTGGCATCTATCTTATTCTGGGTCACGGAGATACTGGCTGCGAGCTTCTTTCGATTGAGCTCTATCTGGGCAAGCTCCGTGCTGAGCGAGCTCTTCTGCTTTTCCAGGCCGTCCAGCTGGCTCTGGTATCCGGCGATTTCTTTTTCCAGCGCGGAGATGTTGGAGTTGCTTTGGTTTATCTTATTTTGAAGTTCTGCGGCAGTTTGGCCGAAAACAGCTGCCGGCAGAGTCAAAATCAAACCCGCGAACAGCACGCTCGCGATAACCCTATAATGCTTTTTGTAAACGCGAAATTGTTTCATCTTTGCCGATTACGGAAGCTATGGTAAAAGGATCCGGCGATTGATCTCGGCCGGACAGAGCGTAGCGCACCGGGTGCAAAATCGCCCCCCGGGAGGGCATTTCGGCGGAAAGATCCATCAATATTCTCTTTACGGCATCCAGTGTAAAATCTTTGGCGTCTATGTTTTCAAGCGCGGAGATCACTTTTTCAAGATTTAACTTGGTTTCTTCGGGGGAGGAGCCTTTGTAAGGAAGTTTGGCCTTATCCACCGCAGGAGCTTGAAAAAAAACATCGAGCTCTCCCCTATCGGCCATGGCTCTGACATCGCCCCATTTATAAATCCTCTCCGTGATCACGGGCAAGATGCCGGGATTGCGCATCTTCTCGGGAAGCCATTCAAAAATGTTTTTTTGGAGCTCTTCGGGTGAAAGTTTTTTTATGTGTTCCCGGTTTATCCAGTCCAGTTTTTCCTGGCCCGCCTGCGCTCCGGAAACCTGGATACGGGAAATATCGAACGCCCCGATCAGTTCTTCTTTGGAAAAAATTTCC
>DASZPN010000001.1:0-4321 GCA_035549995.1 Minisyncoccota bacterium | reverse complement strand
AGCTTTTTGCCGCCATTATCCACCGACAAAGCATTGTAAAGCGAAGGCAATTTATCCTCCTCGAATTCCACATCCACGACCGGCCCGATTATTCTTTTGATTGTACCTGTACTCATAATGTTATTTGTAAATTGATAATATAATAATTAACTCACGCTCGCCATGCCGGCCGAGATTTCGGAAATTTCCTGGGTAATGCCTGCTTGGCGGGCCTTGTTGAAGGAAAGGGTGAGGTCATCTATCATTTCGCCGGAGGCGTCGGTGGCATTCCGCATCGCCACCATCCGCGCGGATTGCTCGCTGGCCGCGGACTCGAGGAGCATCTGGTACAGCTGCATCCGCACTAGCTTCTCCGCGAGTGTCCCCACCAGCGCATTCATCTCCCCTTCCACCACATAATTTATCTTGCCTTCCTTTAGATGCTCCGGCTTCTGGGCCACATTGTCCTGCAAGTTTTCAATCAATTCCTTCAGATCCAACCGGGAAATGGGCAGGATTTGCTTTATGTTCGGCTTCTGCACCAGGGCGGACTGAAAGTCCGTGTAGGCCACGGCCACTTCGTCATAATTACCCTTCTTGTATTCTTCCATCGCGATTTCCGCGATAGGCAGAACTTCCGCGAGCGATACATTCTCCGGAAACTCCGTGAAGCTGGCGACCACGTTCCGGCCCAGGCGGCGCATCGCCGCGTCGCCCTTTTTGCCGACCGTTATCACATCCATCGCCGGCTCTTGCCGCAGGAGCACCAGGGATTTCTTGATGACCTGCGCGTTGTAAGCGCCGCACAGCCCGCGGTTGGAAGTAATTAAAACGAGGAGAACCTTTTTCCTGCCGGTTTCCGCCGCGCCTCTCCGGACAAAAAGCGGGTGAGTAATCTCGTCGATATTCTTCGCAATCGAAGTCAAAACTTCCCAGGAATATTCCGCGTACGGCCGGGAAGAAAGCGTGCTCGAAACCGCGCGCTTCATCTTCGAGGCCGCCACCAGCTCCATCGCCTTGGTGATTTTCTTGGTGTTCCGGATGCTCTTTATTCGTCTTTTGATTTCCTTTGTGCCCGCCATAAAATTTATATATTATAAAATAAAAATGTATAACCCAATATGCCTACGATAAAAATAATTAATGCTGTAAGTAAAATTATGAGACCAGTTTTGGTGTTTATATTACCTGAAAAATCGCGAAACCTACGAAAGTACAGCTCATTTTTATTATCGGGATTATTAAACATATATTTAACCCTATCTGGTAAATCTATCGGATTGGCAAATTTGCCGCTTTTATCCAAATCGTTCTTAAAAGCATGGGTTAAGTTTGAGTCTTTACTGGTTTTTTGTCTAAAAATGTAAATGGAAGAAAGAATCAGTGCAACGACACAGATTATTGTCATCACTATTACAAAAGTTAAATCTTCATGCATAATTATTTATTAAATGTCGATTTGAAATCCGTTATTGCTTTCTTTAATTCTTCCTCGCCCTTGTCGGTCCACATTTTGGATTCGGTGATTTCTTTGTAAAAAGTCTTGGCATTGCGCTCTGTGTAATCAATCAGTCCGCGCTCGAAATCCAGAATTTTTTCCACCGGCACGTCATCCATATAACCCTTGGACAAGGCGTAGATGGAAACTATCTGGTACTCGGCTTTTACCGGCGAGTATTGGGATTGCTTCAAAAGCTCCACGCTCCTCTTGCCGCGCTCCAGCTGGCGCTTGGTGGCTTCGTCCAGGTCCGAGCCGAATTGGGCAAAGGCTTCCAGCTCGCGGTACTGAGCCAGGTCGAGCTTGAGCGTGCCGGCCACTTTTTTCATTGCCTTGATTTGCGCCGTACCGCCCACGCGGGACACGGACGAGCCCACGTTCACCGCCGGGCGAATGCCCTTGTAGAAAAGGTCGGTCTCCAGGAATATTTGGCCATCGGTGATGGAAATGACGTTGGTCGGAATGTAGGCCGAGATGTCGCCGGCCTGGGTCTCGATTATCGGGAAAGCCGTGATGGAACCGCCGCCGTATTTCTGGCTGCGGCGGCAAGCGCGCTCCAGGAGGCGGGAGTGCAGGTAGAAAACGTCGCCCGGATAGGCTTCGCGGCCGGGCGGACGGCGCAGCAGAAGAGAAATCTCGCGGTAAGCCACAGCATGCTTGGAAAGGTCGTCGTAAATTATCAGGACATCTTTGCCTTTGTCCATAAAATATTCCGCGATAGCCACGCCGGTATAAGGCGCGATGTAGGAGAGAGCCGCGGAGTCGGACGCACCGGCGGACACGATGATGGTGTAATCCATCGCTCCGCCCTGCTCGAGGCGGGTTTGAATTTTGCGGAGCTTGGAATCCTTCTGGCCGATAGACACGTACACGCAAATCATATTCTGGCCCTTTTGGTTTAAGATGGCGTCCACCGCGATGGCGGTCTTGCCGGTCTGGCGGTCGCCGATGATGAGTTCCCGCTGGCCGCGGCCGACCGGAATGATGGCGTCGATGACTTTGATGCCGGTGTACATCGGCTGGTCCACGGCCTGTCGGGTAATCACGCCGGAAGCCACCCGCTCGATGGGGTAAGTCTTGTCGCTCTTGATTGCGCCCTTGCCGTCTATGGCCTGGCCGATCGGGTTCACCACCCGGCCGAGCAATGCCTCCGATACCGGCACATCTAAAATTTGCCCGGTCGCGTTTACTTCTTCCCCTTCTTTAATATGTGAAAAATCTCCGAGGATAATGACGCCGACGGCATCTTCCTCCAGGTTGAGCGCCACGCCCTTCTGCCCGCCGGCGAAGGTCACCATCTCGGAAGACCGTATGTCGGAGAGGCCGGAGACTTTGGCAATACCGTCGAAGACTTCCACTACCCGGCCCGCCTTTTCAATCTTGAGTTCGGCGTTCCAGTTTTCTATCTCCTTTTTTAAATTTTCTACGATATTGTTGCTCATTTTATTTATTCAAAAATGTTTTTAATTGGTTGATCTTGTTCCGAAGCGACAGATCCAGCACGTCATCCCCGATTTCGATGCGAACTCCGCCCAGAAGTTCCGGATCGATAATTTCGCGATAAGCCACATGCCGGACATTGTAGCGCTTTTCCAGGAGCTCCGTGATTTCTTTTTTTGCCGCCGTCTGGATCGGAGCGGTGCTCCGGAGAGTGACTTCGATCTTGCCTTCCGCCTTGTCTTCTATTTTGGAAAGGTCGGAGAGAATTTGCGGGCTCTTGGACAAGAGCTGTTTTCGGTAGAGAAATTTAACCGTGCTGTGCAGATACGCGGAAAGGTCGGTTCCCTTCTTTTCCAGTGCGCCCTCGTATATGGCTTGCGCTACGTCCTTGGTTCTCATAATACGCTCAGTTCTCTTTTAATGGCATCCGCGTGCGCGGCATCCACCTTGCCCGCGACCTTTTCAGTAGAGCTGATGACGAGCGAGATAATGTCCCGCTTGGCATCCTCCACCATTTTGGATTTTTCCATTTCCAAACTTTTCTTGCCGGCGGCTATCATATCCGCGACTTCGGCCTTTGCCTCTTCCAGCATCGCGGACTTCTTTTGCTCCGCTTCTTTCTTGCCCCGCTCAAAGATATCATTTGCCTCCGTGCGGGCCTTGGCCAGAACAGATTCGTACTCGCGCTTGGTCTTCTCCAATAATTCCGCGTTGGACTTGGCGCTCTCCAAGCCGCCCTCTATCTCCCGGCCGCGGTCATCCATCAGCTTGCGCAAAGGCTTGGCCGCGATAAAATACAGGGCCAGAAAAACCAGTCCGAAATTCACCAGCTGCGCCAGCATCAGCCCCCAGTCTATATGAAATGTTTCCAAAAATTCATTCATTCTTTTCCAACAGCAAGCTAACTTTTACTACTTGATCGAAAAGGCGATAACCAGGCCGTAAATTGCAACGGCTTCCGCGAAAGCCGAGGCAATAAGCATCGGCACCAACACTTTGCCGGTCGCCTCCGGATTGCGGCCGATGGCTTCCATGGCCTTGCCGCCGATAAGACCGATACCGATACCGCCGCCGAGAGCCGCCAGGCCGATAGCCAGGCCTTTGCCGATCGGAGCGAAACTCACTACTGCATTTGCTACTTCATTCTCCATAACTTTTTTTAATTAAACTTATAATGTTTCGACTATTTTTAATAATTTTTAACTCTTTGCATGCCCGCCTGCAGTATCAGATACAGCATTTCGGGCAAGCGCCAATTCTTCGTGAATCTCTTCCTCGGCGTGCTCCTCATCCTCGCTGTGGTCCTGCGCGGCTATCGTAAAGTACACCGTCGCCAAGAGGGCAAATATGAGCGCCTGAATGAGGCCCACGAAGACTTCCAGGAACAAAAACGGTCCCGGCAGG